>NZ_JBIWAP010000008.1:0-249999 GCF_044760075.1 Kitasatospora sp. NPDC098663
GCCGGGTACCTCGGGCTGCCGAAGGTCGCCTCGGTGGTGCTGGCCGCCGTGATCATCATCGCCTCGGCGTTCACCGGCTCGTTCCAGCGCTTCGAACGCGTCGCGGTCACGCTGTGCGTGGGCTCGCTGCTGCTGGTGCCGATCTACTTCATGGTCCACCCGAAGACCTCGCAGATGGCGCACGACTTCGTGGTGCCCAGCATGCCGGGCGGCTCGGGCCAGCTGGCGGCCGTGATGCTGGTGATCGTCTCCATCGTGGGCACCACCGTCGCCCCGTGGCAGCTGTTCTTCCAGCAGTCGTACGTCATCGACAAGCGGATCACGCCGCGTTTCATGAAGTACGAGAAGGTCGACCTGTGGATCGGGATCGCCATCGTCATCATCGGCGCCGCCGCGATGATGGGCTTCACCGCCGCGGCCTTCGCCGGCACCGACGGCTTCGGCCAGTTCTCCGACGCGGCCGCCGTCGCCAAGGGGATCGAGGACAAGGCCGGCCACCTGGCGGGCGTGCTGTTCGCCATCGCCCTGCTGGACGCCTCCATCATCGGCGCCTTCGCCGTCTCCCTCTCCACCGCCTACGCCATCGGCGACGTGTTCGGCATCAAGCACTCGCTGCACCGGGGCGTCAAAGGCGCCAAGGGCTTCTACGCGATCTACGCCGGCCTGGTCACCGTCGCCGCCGTGATCACGCTGCTGTCCACCGGCTACACCCAGGGCCTGATGACGCAGTTCGTCCAGGTGCTGGCCGGTGTGCTGCTGCCCTCGGCGACGGTGTTCCTGCTGCTGCTCTGCAACGACAAGGCCGTGCTGGGGCCCTGGGTCAACGGGCCCAAGACCAACGCCTTCACCTCCGCCGTGGTCGGCGTCCTGGTGATGCTGTCACTGATCCTGACCGCCGCCGTGGTCTGGCCCGACATCAGCTCGCAGGCCATCCTGTGGATCATGGCCGGCTGCGGCGTGGTCGGCGTCCTGGTCGCCGGGTACTTCTTCACCTTCGGCCGCCGGGGGACCAAGGAAGACCCGATCGACCGCACCGGCCGCGAGGAGTGGCGGATGCCCCCGCTGGACACCCTCGGCAAGCCGGTCATGTCCACCGCCCGCAAGGTCGGCATGGGCGCCCTGCGCGCCTACCTCCTGGTCGCGATGGTGATGGTCATCATCAAGATCGTCCAGACCGCGCTCAACCACTGAGTCGCAGACCGCAGCCCGGACGGACGGGTGGTGGGCAGCGGCCCGCCACCCGTCCGTCCGTCTCCCAGGTCTCGCAGCCCTTTCCGCTCTCCCCGCTCTCCCCGCTCTCCCCGCTCTCCCCGCTCTCCCAGTGAAGGAGGTGCCGTCGTGCACACCCTGACCACCGTCGACTTCCTCGTCCGGCTCGCCACCGGGGTCGCCTGCGGCGCGCTCATCGGCGTCGAACGCCAGTGGCGGGCCAGGATGGCCGGCCTGCGTACCAACGCCCTGGTCGCCGCCGGCGCCACCCTGTTCGTGCTGTACAGCGAGGCCGTCGGTGACGCCGCCAGCCCCACCCGGGTCGCCTCCTACGTCGTCTCCGGCATCGGCTTCCTCGGCGGTGGCGTCATCCTGCGCGACGGTGCCGGCGTCCGCGGCCTCAACACCGCTGCCACGCTGTGGTGTTCGGCCGCCGTCGGGGTGCTCGCCGCCGCCGGGAAGCTCGAGTTCGCCGCCCTCGGCACGCTCGGCGTCCTCGCCGTCCACCTGATCCTGCGCCCGGCCGGCCGGATGCTCGACCGGGCCCCGCAGTCCGGCAGCGACCCCGACTCCACCGTCCGCGCCACCGTCCACCTGGAATGCGAGCGCAAGGCCGAGACCCACATCCGGGCCCTGCTGCTCCAGGCACTGTCCGCCTCCGGCCTCGCTCCCACCGGCCTGCGCGCCCGCCGCACCGACAGCGGCGACGCCACCAGTCTGCGCGCCACCGTGGCCATCACCGGGCAGGTCGCCCCGGCCCTCGAACAGGTCGTCAGCCGGCTCTCCCTCGAACCCGGCGTCCGCGACCTGCACTGGCACCTCGACGACGAACCCGACGACCCGAGCCGCCCGGCGCTCGCCTAGAGACCGGCCCGGGGGAGGTAGAACGGAGGCACCGTCACGAGGCCGACCAGGAGGTCCCGATGTTCACCCCCGACCCCAGGCACGGGCCGCTGGTGCCGATGCTGCTGGTGCTCACCGTCGTCACCGGACTGGTGGACGCCGTCAGCTACCTCCGGCTCGGCCACGTCTTCGTCGCCAACATGACCGGCAACGTGGTCTTCCTCGGCTTCGCCCTGGCCGGTGCCGCCGGACTCTCCGCCACCGCCTCGCTGAGCGCCCTCGCCGCGTTCGTACTCGGCGCCCTGGTCGGGGGCCACCTCGCCCGACGGCTGCCCGACCACCGCGGGCGGCTGCTGACCACGGCGGTGGTCGCCCAGACGGTGTTCGTCGCCGCGAGCATCGCCCTGGCCACCGTGGCCGGCTACACCTCCGACCCGGCCCGCTACGGCCTGATCGGGCTGCTGGCCTTCGCCATGGGCGGCCAGAACGCGGTGGTCCGCTCCCTCAAGGTCCCCGACCTGACCACCACGGTGCTCACCATGACCATCACGGCCCTCGCTGCCGACCGCACCGGCCCCCGCCGGCTGGCCTCCGCCGTCTGGATGTTCGTCGGCGCCCTCGTCGGGGCCTTCCTCATCCGCCAGGCCGACGTCCCCGTCGCCCTGGCCCTCGCCCTGACCCTCCTCGTCGCCGTCGCGGCCCTCACCCACCGGGCCGCCGGAGCCCACCCGGCCCCGGCCTGGATCCACCCGCTCTGACCCTGCGCCGCGCCCCTCCGCCCACCGGTTCGCTCCAGGTCCTGTCAGTCGTCCTGGCGGTGGCCGGCGCGGCCGCTCCAGAGGGGTTCGAGGCGGGCCCAGCCCTGGGTCCAGGCTTCGTCGGCGCGGCGGTCGAGGACGTGCAGGCGAAGGCGCAGGGCGAGGGTGAGCAGGGCCAGGAGGGCGAGGAGCGCGCCGGCACCGGTGCAGACGGCGGAGACGGCGACGGTGGCGCGGTTGGTCGGGGGCGAGGAGAGGGCGCCGGCGGGGTCGACCCACACGGGGACGACGGTGCCGGTGACGGCCGTGCGGGGGGCCTGGACGGTGCCGGTGTGCGGCTGCCCGTCGGGGTAGGTCCAGGCGGCCTCGGCGTCGACGCGGGTGTTGTAGCCGCTGCCGAAGCGTCCGCCGGTGCCCGCGCCGGTGCCGTGGTCGGGGAGGGTGAGCACCACGGCGTCGACCTTGTGGAGGCGCACGCGGTCGCTGTCGGCCTGGGGTGCGGTGGCGTGGTAGGCGAGCAGGGCGCTGCCGGTGGCGAAGGCGAGGGCGAGCACGGCTCCGAGGGTGCTCAGCAGCCAGGCGCGGGCGCGGGCCCGGTCGACGGGCCGGACCAGCGGTTCGTGCCGGGCACCGAAGGCCCGCCGTAGCCGGCGGCCGGTTCGCGGCGGGCGCGACGAGGGCCGGGCGGGGCGGGGTGTGCTGGACACGTCGACGGCTCCTCAGGGGGCTTGGGGCGGCGCGGTGGTGAGGTCGTGGTGCTTCGTCACCCAATTTCCACCCGGTGGCCGCCCGCGCACAAGAGTCGTGCGGGCTCGTACCACCGGGACCTGTGGACGGCGCCGCCGCACGCCGGTCGCGTTCCGGGTCGCGCCCGGGCACGCGGCCACCCGGCGCCCCTTCGCACACCCGGGACGTTCGGCCCTCGGCAGCGGCCGGGGCGGGCGGGCAGGCTGGGGTCCGGCCGCATCCTTCGTGCCAGGGGACGGCTTGGCCCGGTTGACCGTGGGGGTGCCGGGCCGTGGTGCGGTGCAGGGGGTGAGCGTGGGGCTGCCTCCTGCCCGCCCGCACCCGGGTGACGGCGTCTGCGCCCGGGCGCCGGATGCGCGAACTCGCCGAACGCGCCGGGTGAGCCGCGGCATCGCGAACGGCCACCCGTGGTCGGGATCATCGCCCCGACGCCGCCGCTGCTGAAGCGGATCACCAACCCCGAGGCCGCCCGCAACGGCTGACGGCCCGTCGCCACTCGGAGCGGGCCGCCCGAGCGGTGGGCTCTCAGCGTGGGCCGAACGGGGAGTGGTGCCTCGGCGTCCGAGCGGCGACCGGGTACCCCGTCGCCCTCAGCGGGTGACGGGGTACCCGGTCGTTCCGGCCCGGACCACCGACGGCCGTTCCGGCAGCCAGGCGCCGAGGACCAGCGAGGACGGGTAGAACATCGGCTCCGGCAGCGCGTCCAGCGCGACGCGCTCCCAGCCGCCGCAGGCGTGCGGCTCGGTGACGACCGCCTCGGCCAGGCTCGGCGGCGCCAGCACGGCGGCGGTCAGCCGGGGCCGGCCGAGCTCGTGGTCGAGCAGGAGGGCGAGCACCCGCATCTGCTCGGCGGGCAGCACGATGCCGGTCTCCTCGGCGAGTTCGCGGGCCGCGGTCCGCTCGAAGGACTCGCCGGGATCGACCTTTCCGCCGGGCAGGCTCCAGGTGGGCGGCTCGCCGGCGGTGGTGCGCCGGCCGATCAGCACCCGGCCGTCCCCGGTGGGCACGATGACTCCTGCGCCGAGCAGCGGTGCGGTGGTCAATTCGCCATCTCCTTCGCGGGGATCCTCGCCAGGATCGGGGATTACCAGTTGGAGCGCTCGTAGTCCTTCAGGAAGCAGCCGTACAGGTCCTCGCCGAGCTCGCCGCGGACGATCGGGTCGTACACCCGGGCCGCGCCGTCGACCAGGTCGAGCGGGGCGTGGAAGCCCTCGTCGGCCAGCCGCATCTTGTCCGGGTGCGGCCGCTCGTCGGTGATCCAGCCGGTGTCGACGGCGGTCATCAGGATGCCGTCCGTCTCGAACATCTCGTGCGCGCTGGTGCGGGTGAGCATGTTGAGCGCGGCCTTGGCCATGTTGGTGTGCGGGTGGCCGGCGCCCTTGTAGCCGCGCTGGAACACGCCCTCCATCGCGGAGACGTTGACCACGTACTTGCGGCGGGAGGCGGAGGCGGCCATCGCCGGGCGCAGCTGGCTGATCAGGATGAACGGCGCGGTGGAGTTGCAGAGTTGGACCTCCAGCAGCTCGACCGGGCCGACCTCCTGGACGGTCTGCACCCAGCTGTTGGTGGGCGCGAGGTCGGGCACCAGCCCGCCGGCGTCGATCGCGGTGCCGGCCTCGATCCGGGCGGGCGTGGCGGAGCCGGTGACGAGCGCGAGCGAGGTGACGTCCTCGGCGGCCATCCGCTGCGCGTCGCCGCTCGTCTGGTGGGGGAGGGCGGGAAGGTCGACGCTGCCGCTGCCGAAGCGGCCGATGGTGGTGGCCTGCGGCAGTTCGCCGGCCGGCAGCGGCGCGGACTCGGCGGCGATCAGCTCGCGGTAGGACTCCGGCGGGCGGCGCACGGTCTGCGCGGCGTTGTTGATCAGGATGTCCAGCGGACCGTCGGCGGCGACCTCGTCGGCGAGCGCCATGACCTGGGCCGGGTCGCGCAGGTCGATGCCGACGACCTTGAGGCGGTGGATCCACTCGGCGCTGTCCGGCATCGCGGTGAAGCGGCGGATGGCGTCGTTGGGGAACCGCGTGGTGATGGTGGTGTGGGCGCCGTCGCGCAGCAGCATCAGCGCGATGTACATGCCGATCTTGGCCCGGCCGCCGGTGAGCAGCGCGCGCTTGCCGGTGAGGTCGGCGCGGGCGTCCCGGTGGGACCGGTTCTTGACGGCGCAGTCCTGGCAGAGGTTGTGGTAGAACGCGTCGACCTCGACGTACCGCTGCTTGCACGTGTAGCAGGAGCGGGGCCGCTCCAGGATGCCGGCGATCTCGGTGCTGGTGACGGTGGTCAGGCCGAAGGCGCCGGCGGTCTCGTCGTCGATCCGGGTGGGGGCGCCGGTGGCGGTGCGCGCGGTGACCTCGCGGTCGTTGGCGGTCTTGCGGGCCCGGGTCTCCTGGCGGCGGCGCTGCTTGAGCGTCCGGAATATGCCGCCGACGGCCTGGCGGACGGTGATCGCGTCCGGGTGGTCGACGTGCAGCTGGTCGAGCTCGGCGAGCACGTCCAGGCAGAGCCGCAGCCGCTCGGGGTCGAGGCCGGGACCGTAGTCGATCTCCTCGCCGCTGTCCGTGCCGCTCTGGTCCTGCTTGATGTCCACGCCCGCCGTCATTGCCTGTCGCCGCTTCCCGCTCGCCTCGCCGTTACCGCGTGAATGCTACGGGAGCGGCCCTGGCCGGGGCGAAAACCGTCGGCCTTGGATGATCATCCAAGTCTACGCGCGGAGCATTGATCATGGTTTGTACACAGTGCCAGCAATAGGCCTCGAACTGGCTTTTGATCCCACCGTCCCGGAGAATCGAATGCTGGGTGCCGGGCGCCCGAGTGCGCCCGGCGGCAGTGCCGCAACCGCACCCGAGGTGTAATTTCTCCCAGCCAGAGAGCCCCCTTCATGCGCTTCCTGAACGACCTCAAGCCCTCGTACGACCTTACGTACGACGACGTCTTCATGGTCCCCAGCCGTTCCGCCGTGGGCTCCCGGCAGGCGGTCGACCTCTCCTCGAACGACGGCACCGGCACCACCATCCCGCTGGTCGTCGCCAACATGACCGCCATCGCGGGCCGCCGGATGGCCGAGACCGTCGCCCGCCGCGGCGGCCTGGTCGCCATCCCGCAGGACATCCCCACCGAGGTCATCGCCGAGGTCGTCTCCTGGGTCAAGCAGCGCCACCTGGTGCACGACACCCCGATCACCCTCGCCCCGGGCGCCACCGTCGCCGAGGCGCTGTCGCTGCTGCCCAAGCGCGCGCACGGCGCCCTCGTGGTCGTCGAGGACGGCAAGCCGGTCGGCGTCGTCACCGACTCCGACTGCCAGGGCGTGGACCGCTTCACCAGCCTCGCCGACGTGATGTCCCGCGACCTGCTGCTCCTGGACGAGGGCATCGACCCGCGCACCGCCTTCGACAAGCTCACCGAGGCGCACCGCAAGCTCGCCCCGGTCGTCGACGCCGAGGGCCGGCTCGTCGGCATCCTCACCCGCAAGGGCGCGCTGCGCGCCACCCTGTACACCCCGGCCGTGGACGCCGCGGGCAAGCTGCGGATCGCCGCCACCGTCGGCATCAACGGCGACGTGGCCGGCAAGGCCGAGGCCCTGATCGACGCCGGCGCCGACGTGCTGGTCGTGGACACCGCGCACGGCCACCAGGAGTCGATGATCAGCGCGCTGCGTGCGGTGCGCGGCCTCGACCCGCGGATCCCGATCGTGGCCGGCAACGTGGTCTCCGCCGCCGGTGTCCGCGACCTGGTCGAGGCGGGCGCCGACATCCTCAAGGTCGGCGTCGGCCCCGGCGCCATGTGCACCACCCGGATGATGACCGGCGTCGGCCGCCCGCAGTTCTCCGCCGTGCTGGAGTGCGCCGCCGAGGCGCGCCGGCTCGGCAAGCACGTGTGGGCCGACGGCGGCGTCCGCCACCCGCGCGACGTCGCGATGGCGCTGGCCGCCGGCGCCTCCAACGTGATGATCGGCTCCTGGTTCGCCGGCACCTACGAGTCCCCGGGCGACCTGCAGACCGCCGCCGACGGCCGCCAGTACAAGGAGAGCTTCGGCATGGCCTCGGCCCGTGCGGTCAGCAACCGCACCTCCCAGGACTCCTCGTACGACCGGGCCCGCAAGGCGCTGTTCGAGGAGGGCATCTCGCACTCCCGGATGTTCGTCGACCCGGCCCGCCCGGGCGTCGAGGACCTGATCGACTCGATCGTGGCCGGTGTGCGCAGCTCCTGCACCTACGCGGGCGCCAACACCCTGGAGGAGTTCCAGGAGAAGGCGATCGTCGGCATCCAGAGCGCGGCCGGCTACGCCGAGGGCAAGCCGCTGCACTCCAGCTGGGCCTGATCGGGCCGGGCCCGAGCGCCCGCTCCTTCACCGGCCGGCCGGTTCCTCGCCTCGGGGAGCCGGCCGGCCGCCGTACGGGGCGCGTCCGGTGCCCTGCGGGGTGCGTCCGGCGCCGTGCCCGGCGCGTGCGGTGCCTTGCCCTGCGCGTCCGCCGTGCCCGCCGCCGCGCCCGGTGCGTCCGCCGTGCGTGGTGAGCCGCCGGATGCGTCCGGCACGGGGTGCGGGCCGAGCGGGAGCAGCAGGGCGTGGCCGAGCAGGCCGGCCGAGCAGTCCAGGGCGGCGGCGAAGGCCCGCGCGGCGGTCGGCACCGCGCGCAGCTCCCAGAGCGCCTGGACGGCGGACCACGCCCCCTCGCGGGCGGCCTCCACCGACCAGACGCCGAGCAGGTGGGTGAGCGGCTCGGCGCGCTCCAGCAGGTCCGGGCCGGGCATCAACTGCTCCCGGACGGCCGTCTCCACCTCCGCCAGCAGGCCGTTGATCCGGTGGTAGTCCGCCGCGAGCCCGGCGGGCTCGCAGCCCCGCCGCAGGCAGGTGTCCACGACGGCGAGCGGCAGGTCGTGCTGGATGTGGGCGTTCATCCCGGCCAGCGCAAACTGCAACGGGTGCACCCCCGGGTGGGCGCGCAGCGCGAACAGCGGCCGCCAGCAGGCGGGCGGCTCCTGCCCGGCCGCGTCGGCGGCCACGGCCAGCAGGTAGCGCCCGGCGAACACCGTATCCAGCTCGGCCATCGCCGCCGGATCGGCGAAGTACGCGCCGCCGAGCCGGTCGCGGACGGCCTCCGTGACGGTGAGGTAGAGCCGGTTGAAGACCGCCACCCCGTCCGCCGGGGGCAGGCCCGCCCCGATCTCCCGCAGCCGACCGACCACCTCCTCGACCGTGACCGGCGCCGTGACTGGCGCCGTGACCTGAGTCGTGACTGGCGTCGCGACAGGCGCCGTGACCGTGTTCGCGGCCTGCACCGCGACCGGCGTGCCGTCCGCCGCCATCGTCGTACCGGGCATGCGCCACCCTCCGATGTCGATCGTGCACTGATCGCATCATCGTGGCAGCGCGGACGGCAGCTCGGTGCGTGCGGCACGCGGCGCGCAGGGGAGACCAGATGATCAGCCCAGCTCGTACTCCAGGACGTAGGTGTGGGTACCGGCCTCGTCGACGGTCAGGTGGAACTCGCCGGTGAGCCCGGCCAGCTCGCCCGACCCGGTGCCCGGCACCACGCGTATGGTCGTTCCGCCGGTGTCCCACGCCGCGTGCTGGAGCACGAACGAACCCTTCCGCCCGTCCAGTTCGCCCGTCACGTGCTCCACCGCGACGTACGACGCCGGACCGCCCGAGGGGCCCGCGACGGAGAGCATCCGCACCTCGCTGGTGCCGCTCAGCCCACCCGTGAAGTTCTTGGAGATCCGGACCCGCCCGAAGGCCGCACCCTCGCGCTCCTCCGTCTCCACCGGTTCGAATCCGGTCAGCTCGAACGACCCGCTGGCCTTGTCCCCCATGGCACTCTCCCTCCGACGATCGCTACCCGGCCGGCCCCTCACCGACCGTGCGTGAAGCCTTGCACACGGCACTGACAATCAGCCGGGCCGTCACCGCTCCCGTCGGCCCGCCCGCCCGTCCGCCCGTCCATCCGCCCTCCGTCCGCCCGTCCGCCCGTCAGTGCTCCCAGCGGAGCGCCAGCAGCGCCGCGTCGTCCGTCAGCCCGGCGTCGCCGACCCAGCCGTCGACGTCCGCGAGCAGGTCCTCCAGCAGGTCCGCCGGGCTCCCCGCGGGCAGCCCCGGCAGCCGCTCCTCCACCGGGTAGAACCGCCCCGAGGCGTTGCGGGCCTCGGTGATGCCGTCGGTGTACAGGAGCAGCAGGTCCCCCGGCAGCGGCTCGAAGCGGCCCGTCGGGTACCCGTCACCGGTCAGCCCCAGCAGCCCGAGCGGCGGCACGGCGTACGCCGGCGTCAGCGCGCGCACCCGGCCCGCGCGGCGCAGCAGCGGGGGCGGGTGCCCGCAGTTGACCACGCCGACCGGCCCCCGCTCCGCGGGCACGGTCAGCAGCAGCGCGGTGGCGAAGCGCCCCTCCTCCGGCCGGGCGGCGAGCGCCGCGTCCAGCCGCTCGGCCAGCCGCCCGAGATCGGGCTCCGTCCGGGCCGCCTCGCGGAACACCCCCAGCACGTCCGCCGCCGTCTCCACCGCCGGCAGCCCGTGCCCCTGCACGTCCCCGAGCAGGATCCGGGTGCCGTAGCGGGTGTCGACCACCGCGTACAGGTCCCCGCCGATGCGTGCCTCGGCCGCCGCCGCGACGTAGCGCACCGCGATGCGCAGCCGCCCGATCCGCTCGGGCGGCGGGCGCAGCAGGGCCCGCTGCGCCGCCTCGGCGACCGTCCGGACGTGGAACAGCTCCCGCTCCCGGGCCGCGACCAGGACGACGTTGGCGGCGCTGGCCAGGGTCGCCGCGAGCACCGTGATCAGCGCGGTGATGTGCACCTCGGCCGGCAGTTCGGTGTTGGTGGTCTCCAGCAGCGCGACCGCCACGACGGCGATGCCCCCGGCGGCCAGCGGCACCCGGGCGGTGCGGGTGGTCGCCCCGGCCAGGACCGGCGCGACGGCCAGCACGGGGGAGAGGGTCGTCCCCGGCCCCGTCACCAGGTCGGCCACCACGGCGGCGACCAGCAGCCCGAAGGCGCCGACCAGCAGCATCCGGGTGCGCCGCGGCAGATGCAGCGGCGGTACACCGTCCGGGCCGTCTGCGCTCACACGTCCTCCCGGCTGCTCCCGGCGGGTTGGCGACCTACCGTCCACTGTGCTCCGCACTCCCCGTGAGCGGCACCTCGGGGCCGGGGCGGCTCGGCGGCCTCGGCCGAGGCCGCCCCGGGCGGGCGGACTACGCTGGCCGGGAGATGAGACGCAAGAGCCGCCGCCCGGCCTCCCCCCTCCCGCAGCGCCACGGTGTGGACCCGGTGCACCTGCGGCTGCCGCCCGAGGGCCCCTGGCCGACCGTCCGCGCCTACCTGGTCGAGCGGCTGCCGGCCGTGGCCGCCGCGCGGATCGACGCGGCGCTGAGCGGCTGCGAGATCGTCGGCGAGCACGGCCCGGTCGCCCCGGACGAGCCGTTCCGGCCCGGCGCGCACCTGTGGTTCTACCGGGATCTCCCCGAGGAGGTCCGCGTCCCGTTCGAACTGGAGGTGCTGTATCGCGACGAGCACCTGGTCGTCGTCGACAAGCCGCACTTCCTGGCCACCACCCCGCGCGGCCGGCACGTCGTCGAGACGGCGCTGTCCCGGCTGCGGCACGGTCTCGACCTGCCCGCCCTCAGCCCCGCCCACCGGCTCGACCGGCTCACCGCCGGCCTGGCCATGTTCGTGGTGCGGCCCGAGGAGCGCGGCGCCTACCAGACCCTGTTCAGCGACCGGCTGGTGCGCAAGGAGTACCAGGCGATCGCCCCGTACGACCCGGCGCTGGAGCTGCCGCGCACCGTGCGCAGCCACATCCTCAAGGAGCGCGGGGTGATCGCGGCCCGAGAGCTGGACGCGCCGCCGAACAGCGAGAGCCGGATCGACCTGCTGGAACGCCGCGACGGCCTGGCCCGCTACCGGCTGCGGCCGCTGAGCGGGCGCACCCACCAGCTGCGGCTGCACATGTGCGGCCTCGGCGTGCCGATCCTCGGTGACCCGGTGTATCCGGTGGTGCTGCCCGAACCGGCCCCGGACGACTTCCGTCGCCCGCTCCAACTTCTCGCCTCGGTGGTCGAGTTCACTGACCCGCTGACCGGTCGGGAACACCGCTTCGACACCCGGCGCACCCTCGCCGCCTGGACGGACCCGCAAGCCTGGGCCGCCGGCCCCGGTCCGGCGACCCATTCGCTCTAGGCCCAACGGACGACCGGGTCCCGGTCCCGGCGGCCGATCCGCCGCCGCCGCTCGCGGGGCGAGGGTGAGGGCATGAACGCAGCACAGCACACCGCCCCCGCCCAGGCCCCCGCCCCCGTCGCCGTGGTCACCGGCGCCTCCCGGGGGCTCGGCCTGGCGCTCGCCCGGGCCCTCGCCGCCGACGGCTGGCAGCTGGTGATCAGCGCCCGCGGCGCGGCCGGACTCGCCGCCGCCGAGGCGGCCCTGGCCGCCGTCACCAAGGTCGTCGCCCTCTCCGGTTCCATCGTCGACGACGACCACCGTGCCCACCTGACCGCGGCCGCCGACGGGCTCGGCGGCGCGAGCCTGCTGGTCAACAACGCCGGTACGCTCAACGGCGCCACCGCGCCCGGCGCCGAGCCGCTGCCCCGGCTGGCCGACCACCCGCTCCCGGACCTGCTGGAGACCTTCGAGGTCAACACGCTCGCCCCGATCGCCCTCACCCAGCTCCTCCTGCCTCAGCTGCGCGCCCGCGCCGGGGCCGTGCTCAACGTCAGTTCGGACGCCGCCGTCGTGCCCTACCTCGGCTGGGGCGGCTACGGCGCCAGCAAGGCGGCGCTCGACCACGCCACCGCCGTACTCGCCCGCGAGGAACCGGAGTTGCGGGTGTGGGCGGTGGACCCGGGCAGTATGCGCACCGGGATGTTGCAGGAGGCCAGCCCCGGTGAGGACATCTCCGGCGAGCCGCTGCCCGAGGAGGTGGTGCCGGTCCTGCTCGGACTGCTGCACGACCGGGCCGCCTCCGGCCGCTACCGCGCCGAGGACCTGAGGGCCGCAGCCGGGGGTGGGCGATGACCGGACTCGTGGACCTCGGCCTCGACGTCGCCGTACCGCCCGAACTCTCCGCCCGGGCACCGGCGGAGGCGCGCGGCGGGGCGCGGGACGGCGTGCGGATGCTGGTCGGCCGACGCGATCGGGGGAGCGTCGAGCACCACCGCTTCACCGAGCTGCCCGGGGTGCTGCGCGCGGGTGACCTGCTGGTGGTCAACAACTCGGCCACCCTGCCGGCCGCGCTGCCTGGCCGGCTGCCCGACGGTACGGCCGTCGCGCTGCACCTGTCCTCCGCCCAGCCCGACCAACGCGGCTCCCACCTGGTGGAGTTGCGTCGGGTGGTGCCGGGGTCGGCGGCCGCCTGCTATCCGCCGGCCGACTCCCCGGCCCGCCCCGGTCTGCGGGTGACGCTGCCCGCCGGCGGCGCGGCCGAGCTGGTCGCACCGTTCACCGCCCGGCTCTGGTATGCCCGACTCGCGTTGCCGGCAAGGCTGTTGCCGTACCTGGAGGTGCACGGCAAGGCGATCCGGTACGGCTACGTGGACCGCGACTGGCCGATCGAGGCCTACCAGACGGTCTTCGTGGCCGTCCCCGGCAGCAGCGAGATGCCCAGCGCCGCAAGGCCGTTCAGCGCGGAGGTGGTGGCCCGGCTGGCGGGTCACGGGGTGCTGGTCGCGCCGGTCACGCTGCACACCGGGGTGGCCTCGCCGGAGGCCCACGAGGCGCCGTACGCCGAGCGGTTCCACGTCCCGGCGGCCACTGCCCGCCTGGTCGGCCATGTGCGGGCCGGCGGCGGGCGGGTGATCGCCGTCGGCACCACGGTGGTGCGCGCCCTGGAGTCGGCCGCCGCGTCGGACGGAACCGTCCAGGAGGCGGGCGGCTGGACGGAGTTGGTGATCACTCCGGAGCGCGGGGTGCGCGCGGTCGACGGCCTGCTCACCGGCTGGCACGAGCCCCGGGCCTCGCACCTGCTGATGCTGGCCGCCGTCGCCGGGCGGCCGCTGCTCGCCGAGTGCTACCGGGCTGCCGTCCGGCACCGCTACCTCTGGCACGAGTTCGGCGACGTGAACCTGCTCCTGCCGGACTGAGCCCGCGGGCCGCGCCACCCGGTCGCGGGCCGTGCCACCCCGCCCGGTCGCGGGCCGGATCACTCGGACGGGCTGCCCGGGGGCAGTTCCAGCTCGAACCAGACCACCTTGCCGTCCCCGGTGCGGCGGCTGCCCCAGCGGTGCGCGAGCTCGTTGACCAGGTGGATGCCGCGCCCGCCCTCGTCGTCGGCACGGGCGCGCCGGATCCGGGGCGTCTCGCTCTCCTGGTCGGCGACCTCGACGGTGAGCGCCCGGTTGCAGAACAGCCTCAGCTGGGTGGGGGATCCGGCGTGCACCAGGGCGTTGGTGATCAGCTCGCTGGTGAGCAGTTCGGCCCAGTCGGCGAGCGCTTCGAGGCCCCAGGCGGCCAGCGTCTCGCGGGTGAAGCGGCGCGAGTGGGCGACCATCGCGCGGTCACCGGTGAGCGGCAGGCTGGCGATCCGGTCCGCGCCGACCGGCCGGACCTGCGCCATGATGACGGCGATGTCGTCCTCGCTGGTGGGGCCGGTGAGCTCGGCCAGGACGGCGTCGCAGGTCTGCTCCAGTGAGCGGCGCCGGTCGGCGATCGTCCGGCAGAGCAACTGCAGCCCCTCGTCGATGTCGTGGCCCCGGCGCTCGACCAGCCCGTCGGTGTAGAGCGCCAGGATGGCCTCCTCGGGGAGGGTGAACTCCACGCTCTCGAAGGGCACCCCGCCGACGCCGAGCGGTGCGCCGGGCGGCAGTTCGACCAGGTGCGCCCGCCCCTGCGGATCGGCGACGACGGGCGGCAGGTGGCCGGCGCAGGCGGCGGTGCAGTGGCGGTCCACCGGGTCGTACACCACGCAGACGCAGGTGGCGAACTGGCCCTCGCCGAGCGCGCTGGAGGCCTCGTCCAGCCGGTGCAGGACGCGTTCCGGATCCAGATCCAGGGTGATCAACGTTCGGGCGACAGTGCGCAGTTGGCCCATGGTGGCGGCGGCCCGGATGCCGTGTCCCATCACGTCGCCGACGATCAGCGCGACCCGCCCCGAGGAGAGCGGCACGACGTCGAACCAGTCGCCGCCGACCTCGCTGACCACGCTGCTGGGCAGGTAGCGGTAGGCGAGGTCCAGGCCGAGCGTGCGGTGGATCTCCTGCGGCAGCAGGCTGCGCTGGAGGGTGAGCGCGGTGTCCCGCTCGCGCCGGTAGAGCCGGGCGTTGTCGATCGCGAGGGCGGTGCGCGCGGCGAGTTCCTCGGCCAGCGAGCGGTCCTCCGGGCCGAACGGCTCCGGGTTGCGGGTACGGACGAACTCCGTGCCGCCCAGCACGAGTCCGCGCGCCACCAGCGGCACCATCAGGTACGAGTGCACCCCGGCGGCCAGCCCCGGCTGGACCCGGTCGGGCGAGGCGGCGATCCGGCGCATCTCCTCCTCGGTCACCTCGGAGACCAGGATCGAGCGCCGGGTGCGCAGGCTCTGGGCGTACAGCTGGGCGGACTGCGAGGTCTCGCCGACCTGGTCGGAGGCCGCCGTCATGGAGCCGTCCCGGGTCGCCTCGCCGACCGCCACCGCCCGCATCAGGATCGTCTCGTTGTCCGGGACGGGGCCGGGCTCCTCGCCGCCGAGCACCGCGTCGCGCAGGTCCACGGTGACGAAGTCGGCGAAGCGCGGGATCACCACCTCCACCAACTCCTTTGCGGTGCGGTGCAGATCGAGAGTGGTGCCGATCCGGGTGCTGGCCTCGTTGAGCAGCGACAGCCGCTGCTGCGCGGCCCGCGTCTCGTCCAGCGCCCGCTGCCGGGCGGCGGCCGCGTCGCGCTCGCGGGTGAACAGCAGCGCGTTGTCGATGGACACGGCGGCCCGCACCGCCAACTCGCCGGCCAGCGCCAGGTCCTCCTCCTCGTAGGGGCGCTCCACCAGGGTGCGGTAGAAGCCCGCGACGCCGACCGCGGTGCCGCGCGCGATCAGCGGGACGACCATGAAGGAGTGGACGTTCTGCTCCCGCACCGCCGCGGCGCGCACCGGGTCGTCGGCGAACCAGGCCATCCCCTCCGCGTCCATCCGCGGCACCAGGACCGGCCTGCGGTGCGCCAGGCTCCACGCGTACGGCGTGCCGGGGACGAAGCGGTGCACCCCGCCGAGCCGGGCGACCGGCCGCAACGTCGAGCCGGGCACCGAGTGGAAGGCCATCCGCCGCAGCAGCGCCGAACCGTCCGCCGGGGCGCGGGCCTCGCGTTCGCCGCGGACCAGGTCCTCCAACACCTCCACCACCACGGAGTCGGCCAGCCTGGGCGTCGCCACCTCGGCCAACTCCTGCGCGGTCTGGGCGAGATCGAGGGTGGTGCCGATCCGGGTGGAGGCCACGTTGACCAGCGCCAGCCGCTCCTGGGCGGCCTTCGCCTCGCGCAGCGCCTGCTGCCGGGCCAGGACGGTCTGGTGCTGGCGCAGGTAGAGCCGGGCGTTGTCGATCGCGACGGCGGCCCGCGAGGCCAGCTCGTCGCCGAGGGTGATGTCGGCCTCGGCGAACGACTCCCGGTCGCCGCGCCGCGAGTACACCACCATGCCGAGCGTGGTGCCGCGCGCCACCAGCGGGGTGATCCGCACCGAGCGCGGCCGGTCGCCGAGGTAGGCCCGGCGGTGGCTCTCGGTGATGGCCGCGCTCAGCAGCGGCAGCTCCCAGGACGGCACCACCACCGTCCGCCCGGTGGCCAGCGCCCGGGCGTACGGGGAGTCCGGCGTCAGTTCGTACAGCGAATCCACCGGCAGCGACTCGGCCGGGTACAGCGGGTCGGTGGTGGCCAGGGCCAGCCGGCGGACCAGTTGCGGCGCGTCCGGGTCGGGCGGTTCGACGTTCCGCCCGGCCACCAGCACCTCCAGCGCGAACACCCCGCTGATGTCGGCGACGCTGGGCACCATCGCGTCGGCCAGCTCCCGGGCGGTCTGCCGGAGGTCGAGCGTGGTGCCGATCGAGGCGGTCGCGTCGACCAGCAGGGCCAGCCGCTCCTGGGCCCGCGCCGCCCGGGCCTCGGCGCGGAACCGCTCGGTGACGTCGATGACGGTGGAACTCACGCCGAGCACCCGGCCGCCGGGTTGCTCCAGCCGGAAGTACGAGGCGGACCACGCGTGGTCGTGCTGCGGGTCGCCCGGGGTGCGGCCGTGCGACCGGGTGTCCACCACCGGTTCGCCGCTCTCCAGCACCCGCCGCATCACCGCCTCCGCCTCGGCGCCGTTGATCCCGGGCAGCACCTCGGTGAGCCGGTGGCCGAGCTGCTCCTCGACGGACAGGCCGTTGGCCCGGGCCAGCGCCTCGTTCAGCCGGATGAAGCGCAGCTCGGGGTCGAAGACGCCCATGCCGACCGGGGACTGGGTGAAGAACCCGTCGAGCACCGCCAGGTCCGCCTGGATCCGGCGCAGCGTGGTCACGTCGGAGGCGACGGCCAGCACCAGTGTGCGGCCGTCCGGCCCGGTGATCGGATGGGTGTGGAACTCCAGGTTCACCAGGTGCCCGTCCCGGTGCCGGACCGGGAACACACCGGACCAGGCCCGGCCGTGCAGGACCTGCTGGAACAGCTCCAGCACCTCGGGCCGCTGCTCCTCGGAGGTCAGCAGCTTGGCGGCCTTGGCCCCGATCGCCTGCCCCGGGGAGTAGCCGAGCAGTGCCTCCGCGTCGCCGCTCCAGTGCAGGATCCGGCCGTCGGCCTCGATCAGCGCCGTCGCGATCGGCACCATCAGCAGGGCGTCCTGTTGCGGCTCGCCCAGGTGGTGTTCGTTGTCGTTCACCATGGCCAGAGAACCGTCCGGAGATCGTCCCCACCAGCCCTGCCATCTTCGCACGCGGCCCCGGCGGGCCGCTCACCGTAGCGGCTCACCGGAGCGGCAGCGGGCGCTCCGGGGAGAAGCCGTCGAGCTCCCGGCGGTACCGCCGCTACCGGCGGCACCGCGGCGGGGCCGCCGGCAGGCTGCCGCCGGCCCCGCCCACCCCGCCCCGGTCACGGCCGGAACGTCACCTCCGGATCGGCGGCGGTCGGCCCGTCGAGGAGCGGCTGCCGCACGCCCTTGAGCTGGAGGTCGAAGAAGGCCGCCACGTACGAGCGGGTGAGCTCCGCGCCCCGCCCGCCCGACATCGTGGTGCCGGGAGGCTGGGGCAGGTTGAGCTTCTCGAAGAACAGCGGGAAGTCGGTGAAGGTGCCGTGGTTGGAGCCGGCGAAGGTCAACCAGCGCTTCCAGCCGTCGAGGTGCGGCCAGCTCTCCGTCCAGCTGCTGTCCTCGGCGCCGTCGGGCAGCGGGTGGCCGATCATCAGGAAGGGCTTGCCGCCGATCCCGGAGGCGGGGACGGTGACGTCCATGGTGCCGTCCAGGTCCACCCCGGCCCGGATCCGGTCGTCGGTGAGCAGGGACGGGACGGTCGAGGCGCCGCCGGCCGAGTGCCCGGCCATCCCGATCCGGTCGCGGTCGATCATGCGGGCGTAGCGCCACGCCGGGTGGGGGCGGGCGGTCAGCTGGTCGAGGACGAAGGAGACGTCCTTCGCCCGGCTGTTGTCCACGGCCGCCCAGGACTCCGGGGTCGTCAGCTTGTCGCACAGCAGGCACGGGAGGGTCTGCCCGTCGGGGAACGTCGTCCCGGTGTTCTCGTAGGTGTGGTCGACCAGCGCGACGACGTACCCGCGACTGGTCAGGTCCTCGGCGAGGCCGCTCAGCGAGGCCCGCGGCATGGTGAAGCCCGGCGACAGCACCACCAGCGGGAAGTGGCCGCCCTGTGGGCGCGCGTCGGACTTCGCCCAGGTCCGGGTGCCGGTGACCGTCCCGGTCGGGATGGTGTTGCCCGGGAGCTTCCCGTCCAGCAGCATCCGGGCGGCCGCAGGGGTCATGTACGGGGCCGCGCTGCCCGTCCCGGCCTTCGCGGGGTAGTACATCGACACCATCAGCTGGCGCGGACCGGCGGAAGGGACCCACGGATCCGGGCGGTCCTGGTCCACCAGGCGCAGGATCTCCTGCCCGACCGCGTACGGGCCGGTCGGGCGCGGCAGGTCGACGTGGACGGCGGCGGGGTCGGGAGCGGAGGCGTTCGCCGGGGCGGCGGGAGCGGCCAGGGCCGGCGCGGCGGCGGCGACGGACAGCGGCAGGGTGAGCAGCAGGGCCGCCGCGGCGGCGGTGGTGCGAAGTCGGTTCATGTGAGGGACGGTAGGCCGGGGGAGCGGAAGTTGACGTCCCCTCAGCGGTGTACAGATCCCTTCCGGGACGTGCGGGCGGGGACCCTTAGGGGTCGGCCGGATGGATGCCGGCCGGGCCGGACCGGAGCAGGCCGGGGTCGCTTGAGGAGCCGGACCCACCGAGGAGCAGTGGGTTCGGGAGTCCAGCCCCCGGGTCGCCCTCCGGTCAGAGGCTCAGGGCCCGGACCTCCTCGACGAAGGCCGCCGCCGCACCGGCGTTCGGCACCGGGAGGGTGAGCGGCAGGCCGGCCGAGTGGGTCCGGATCTCCAGCTCCCCGAGCTCCGAGGCCCGCGCGGACCGCACCTCCGCCCACCGGAACGCCTCCGTCGCGGCGAGCGGGTGCGGCGGCCGGTGCACCAGCCCGCCGGCCGTCAGCGTCAGCCGCCCCCGGGCGAACCGGACACCGCCCTCCGTGCGCAGCGCCTCGTGCAGTGCGGCCCGGAGGGTCGGGCGGAGTCGCTCGTCGAGCTCCCGGAACAGGTCGTCCAGCTGCCGCAGCTGTGCCAGTGGCAGCGGCTCGTCCGCGCCGACCAGCCAGATCCGGCCCTGCTCGCCCACCCCGTGCCGCCCGCCGGGGGAGTACTCGGTGGCCTCCACCGCGCTCCACGGCAGGGGCCGCTCCGCGCCGTCCGACCCGACCAGCACCAGCCCGTGCTCGTGCACCCGGGCGGCCCGCAGGCCCGCCGCCGGCCGCAGCCGCCCGTACCCGCTCGCGGCCGTGATCGCCGCCGCGGCCACCACGGGCGCGGGCCACCACTCCCCGCTCGCCAGCCAGGCCGCCCCGGCGACAGCGGCCGACGCCGCGTCCAGCCATGCCCGGGTCCGCCACGGCAGCGGCCGGAACCGCCGGTACACCCGCACCGCCCGGCCGAGCCGCCCGTCGCCGCCCGCGACCGACCGCGCCCGCGCCAAGGGCCACACCACTGCCACCTCGGCCACCTCCCGCTGAGCGAACACCACAACCGGAACCACGACTGTCGGATTCTCAGCATCGACCGACCGCCGCGCCCTCGAACAGGGCCAATTCGTACCTCTTGGCCCTGAAACGACCTCACCCCATCCTCCACCTAGCTCCGCCGCCGGCCGCACCCGGTCCTCCCACCGGGCCCGCTCACCACCTCGCCCCGGCCCCGCCCCGGCCCCGGCCCGGCCTCGGCCCGTCATCTCGTCGTCGCGTACTCGTCCTGCAGCGTGCGCAGCAGGGCCGTCCCGGCCGGGACGGCGACACCGCCGGGCCGTATGCCGGCGAGCACATGCCTTGAGCGTAGGGGGCCGCGACCTGCGAAGTCGTCCGCCGGAACGACGATTTCGACCGCCCTCCGCTGCTCCCGCAGGAGTACGCCCCCACATGAGTACGCCCCGCTACGCTCGGCGGCGTACGGGCACCACGGTGTGATGACCGGTCCGGGCGTAGCGGGGCGCGCGGTGGGGCGGGGGCGGGCCGTCAGCAGCTCAGGTTGCCCCCGGGGACGGTGCCGAGGATCTGGACGAAGCTCTGGTACAGGCTGATCCGGTGCTGCATCTGGGCGGTGTTGTTGCCGTTGCACTCCAGCGAGCCGTTGATGCTGCGGATCGTCTCACCGAAGCCGTACCCGTTGACCATGGCGTTGTGCGCGGTCATGGTGCCCGGCCCGTTCTGGGTGTTCCAGTACCAGAGGCCGGTCTTCCAGGCCACTGCCGGGTCGGTCTGCACCAGGTTCGGATTGTGCAGCAGGTCGATGCCGAGCGCGTCGCCGGCGGCCTTGTAGTTGAAGTTCCAGCTCAGCTGGATCGGCCCGCGCCCGTAGTACGCGGCCTGCCCGGCCGGGCATCCGTACGGCTGCGAGGTGTCGCAGTAGTGCGGGTAGTTGGAGGTGTTCTGCTCGACCACGTACACCAGCCCGCCGGTCTCGTGGCTGACGTTGGCGAGGAACGCGGCGGCCTCCTGCCGGCGCACGGTGTCGCTGCCGGTGGTCGCGAAGCCGGGGTAGGCGCCGAGCGCGTCGAGCAGGCCCTGGTAGGTGTAGAAGGAGTTCCGGCCCGGGAACATCTGGTCGAACTGGGCCTGGCTGACCGGGAATCCGCCCGGGTTGGGCGGCTGGGTCGAGCCGCAGGTGTACGGCTCCCAGTACCAGGTGCTGATGACCGGGTCGTAGCCCGGGTTGTCGTGGGTGGCGCGGTAGTAGCCGCCGTTGGTGTACCGGACGATGTCGCCGGCGACGTAGGAGCGGCCGGCGGCCCAGGCGGGGTAGTCGCAGGTGCCGGACGTCGGGGTCGGCGTCGGGTCGGTGGACCCGCCGCAGGAGCCCTGGTCGGCCCAGACCCCGGTGCCGCCGGTGCTCGGGGGCTCGTTCTGGGTCCACCACTTGGCGGTCCAGTTGTGCCCGTTGTACGAGACGGCCGCGCCGCCGGTGTAGGCGGTGGCCGCGCTCCACGGCGTGCCGCAGGCGGCGGCGCTGGCGGAGGCGGGGAGGAGCACCGCGACCGCCAGCGCCGTGACCACGGCGGAGAGCAGCGCGAGCAGGCGTTTCATTGACACGTCATCACCCCTTGTGCGGTGGGGGCCGCACGTCGTCGTGACAGGGACTTGAGCGGGGCAGGGGAGCCGGGCCTCGTGCGGGGGTGCGCCAGGGGAGGCGACCGACCGGGGTGTGGGCCGGTGCGGGGCCGTGAAGGCGACTCAAGCGGAGTGTTCTATACCTGTCAAGAGAGTGGGTGAAACCGGATCGCAAATGCGGTGCGCACGCCCCCCGCGCCCCCGCGAGCCCCCTCAGCCGCCGAGTACCGCCCGGAGCCGGGCCGCGACCTCCGCCGCCCCCGCCTCGTCCGGGTACGTCCCCCGAGGCCAGAAGAAGCCGCGCAGCCCGTCCTTCGGATTGCGCGGCACCACGTGGACGTGCAGATGCGGCACCGACTGGCTGATCCGGTTGTTCGCCGCCACGAAGCTGCCCGCCGCGCCCAATCCGCGCTCCACCGCGGCGGCCACCCGCTGCACCTGGAGGAAGAACGGCCCCACCTCGGCGGCCGGCAGGTCCGCCAGGGTGCGGTGGTGGGCGCGCGGGACGACCAGCACGTGGCCGGGGAACAGCGGCCGCCGGTCCAGGAAGGCCACCGCCGCCTCGTCGTCCAGCACCCGGTGCGCGGGCTCCTCGCCCGCCACCACCGCACAGAAGACGCAGTCCATCCGTCCATTCAAACCACCGGGCGGCCGCCCCGGCACCTCCGCGATCGCTCGGTTGCGGGGCGTCACCCGTCCGGCCGCCGAGCGGGTGCGGCCGCCCGGTTCGGGGGCGCACGGTGCTGGAGGGGGTCGACCAGAGGCGCGCCGCGCGCCGCACGAGGAGGTGGCCCGATGGCGGGCAAGTTCGAGGTCTACGAGGACGCCGGCGGCAAGTACCGGTTCCGGCTCAAGGCGGGCAACGGCGAGATCGTCGCCACCGGCCAGGGCTACTCCAGCAAGGAGGCCGCCCACAAGGGCGTCGAGGCCGTCCAGCGGGCGGCCAGCGACGCGCCGGTGGTGGACCTGCCCAAGGCCGCCTGAGCACGCCGAGCGTCGAGCACCGAGCGTCGAGCGCCGCCCGCGCCGCAGTGGTCACTCGTAGCGGTAGAGCAGCGCCTCCCGCTCGGTCTGCTCGATCATCTCGATGGTCAGCGAGTCGTCCCGCAGGTGCGAGAGAGTGATCTCGGCCGAGGTCGGCTGCGCGTCCTTGGCCAGCCAGTTCTCCGGCTTCCACGCCGAGCCGCGCAGGAAGGACTTCGGGCAGTGCGCGTACACCTCCTCGACGGCCACCACGATCGCGCTGCGCGGGGGCTTGCCGACGGCGGTCAGCTGCCGCAGCAGCTCCGGGTCGGTGGAGACGCAGGCCCGCCCGTTGACCCGGAGCGTGGTCTCCCGGCCCGGGACGACGAAGAGCAGCCCGACCCGGCCGTTCTCCAGGATGTTGTGCAGGGTGTCCAACCGCTTGTTGCCGGTGGCGTCCGGGATGGCCAGGGTGTGCTCGTCGAGGACGGAGACCACCCCGGCCGGCCCGCCGCGCGGGGAGACGTCGCAGCGCCCGGCGGCGTCCGAGCTCGCCACGAACACCAGCGAGGAGCAGGCGATCAGCCGCCGTGCGACCTCGTGCAGGTGGTCGACCTGCTTGCGGCGCGCGTGGTCGCCGGGCTGCTCGTAGATCTCGCGCAGCTGCGCCGGGTCGGTCAGCGCCCCCGCGCTGAGAGCGGCGAACAGGCTGCCCGGCGTGTGCGGAGCGGCGGTTGACGATATGACAGATTCCGGTGTGCTGGTCATACCGGAAATCTAGCCGAACCCCTTCCCGGCGCCCCCGGCCGCCGACCGGTGCAGCCCTCGGTAAATCTTCCCCGCCACCCCTCCCCACCAGCGGCTTTGCGCTGATAATGGGGCCAGGCGCTCCGCTCGGAGGTGGTGGTCGTGATCGTGAGGATCTGGGCCGGGCAGGTCCTGGCCAGTCGCATCGAGGAATTCTGTGTGCTGCTGACAACCCAGGTGATCCCGCAGCTCGGGCGGACCGACGGCTGTCTGGGCGGCGAGCTGCTGCGCTCGGTGACCGAGGACGGACACCGGGTGCTCGTGGTGAGCCGCTGGCGCGACGAGGCGGCCCTGCGCGGGTACGCGGGGCCGATGTGGCGGATCAGGCCGGTCTGGTCGGAGGGCGAGCTGTGCTACCTCGCGCACCCGCCGGTGGTCAGCCACTTCACGTCGATCGCCGCACCCGCCACGCTCTGACCGCACCCGCCGTGCTCCGGCCGCACCCACCACCCTCCGTACGTGCTCGCCACCCTCCGTAGCTGACCGCCGCGTTGCGGGCGTCACCTACCACCCGGCCGCACATTCCCCGCATCCGCGTGAAACAGCCCACAGCGGAAGGCTCTCCCTGGGCTTGCGCGCGTCGTGGCAGAATGGCCCCAACAGCAGTGACGTTCAGCGCACTCCGGGGTCGGTGAAAATCCGAACCGGCGGTTACAGTCCGCGACCCGTCCGCAGCCAGCGGCCGGTTGACCAGGTGAAATTCCTGGACCGACGGTTAAAGTCCGGATGGGAGGCGTGCGCGGGCGGACGAAGAGCAGTATCCGTGGTCCCCCGGTGGACCACGGCCAGGTGAACGGCGGGAGAGGTGTCTCCCGTGCCGGGTGAGCGATCTCCCGGCGGCCTCGGCATCCCGGCGACGGGTCGTGCCGTCGGCTCGCGCGCCGTTGCCCGTCCGTGTCATCTCCCATGCCACCCCGGAGTCCGCGCCCCCAAGCGCGAGGAGAACCCGGGTGTTCACCGGCATCATCGAAGAGCTCGGCCAGGTCGTGTCGATCGAGGAGATCGGCGACTCCTCGCGAATCCGCCTGCGCGGCCCGGTGGTCTGTACGGGTGCGCGGCACGGCGACTCCATCGCGGTCAACGGCGTCTGCCTGACCGTCGTCGACAGCCCGGACCAACTGGCGTCCGGTACGGGCGAGTTCAGCGCCGACGTGATGGCCGAGACGCTGCACCGCTCCAGCCTCGGCGAGTTGAAGCCCGGATCCCGGGTCAACCTGGAGCGCGCCATGGCGCTCGGCGACCGGCTCGGCGGCCACCTCGTCCAGGGCCATGTCGACGCCACCGGCACGCTGTTGGGCCGCGAGCCCGGCGAGCGCGACGCGGCCGGCGACCTGCGCTGGGAGGTGCTGCGCTTCTCGCTGCCCGACACCATCTCCCGCTACCTGGTGGAGAAGGGCTCGATCACGGTCGACGGCGTCAGCCTCACCGTGGTGGAGGCCGCCCGGGACAGCTTCACCGTCAGCCTCATCCCCACGACCCTCGCGCTGACCTCGCTCGGCGCCAAGGCCGTCGGCGAGAGCGTCAACCTCGAAGTGGACGTGCTTGCCAAGTACGTCGAGCGACTGCTCGACTCCCGCACCCTTCCCCCGACGATCGCCGGAGAGTCCAAGTGAACTGGCTCAGCGGAGAAGCGTTCACCGTCTTCGGCGAGCACGTGAAGTGGGCCGACATGTTCGGCAACCTGCTCGGCCTGGCCGGGCTGGCCTTCGGCTGGCGCCGCTCGGTCTGGAGCTGGCCGCTCCAACTCCTGTCCGGCGCCGTGCTGATCGCCGCCTACCTCGGGGGCCACGTCCCCGGCCTGATCGGCAAGCAGCTGATCGTGCTCGTCACCGCGGCCTGGGGCTGGGCTCAGTGGCGGCGGGGCCGCCGGGACACCGGCACGATCGCCGTCCGCTTCGCCACCTGGCCCGAGCGGGCCGCCCTGGTGGTCGGCACCGCGGCCGGCACCGTCGCGCTGGCCTGGCTGTTCACGGCCCACCCCAGCCTGTCCTGGAGCCCCTGGTCGGACGCCTACATCTTCGTCGGCACGCTGGCCGCGATGGTCGCCCAGGCCCGTGGCTGGCTGGAGTTCTGGTTCGCCTGGATCGCCGTCGACGTGGTCGGCGTCCCACTGGCCTTCAACAACGGCTACCCCTTCTCCGGCCTCACCTACTCGATCTACTTCGTCCTGGTGCTGCTCGGCCTGCGCTCCTGGTGGCTGAGCAGTCGTGAGCCGCGCGTCAACTCCGCCACCGTCCCGCAGGGAGTCACGGTATGACCGAGAACCACACCGCCGACCGCGAGCGCGAGGCGGCACCCGAACTCGTCCTCGACCCGGTCGAGCGCGCGATCGCCGACATCGCCCTCGGCCGCGCCGTGATCGTGGTCGACGACGAGGACCGCGAGAACGAGGGCGACATCGTCTTCGCCGCCTCCGCCGCCACCCCCGAGCTGATGGCCTTCACCATCCGCTACAGCTCCGGCGTGATCTGCGCCCCGCTGACCGGCGACGAGCTGGACCGGCTCAAGCTGCCGCCGATGACCCAGGTCAACGAGGACCGCAAGGGCACCGCGTACACCGTCTCGGTGGACGCCCGGGAGGGGGTCGACACCGGCATCTCCGCCGCCGACCGCGCCCGCACCGTCCGGCTGCTGTCCTCGCCCGGCACCGAGCCGGGCGACCTCACCCGCCCCGGGCACGTGTTCCCGCTGCGCGCGGTCGAGGGCGGCGTGCTGGTGCGCCCCGGCCACACCGAGGCCGCCGTCGACCTGGCCCGGCTCGCCGGACTGCCGCCGGCCGGTGCGATCGCCGAGGTGGTCAACGACGACGGCACCATGGCCCGGCTGCCCGAGCTGGTCGCCTTCGCCCGCGAGCACGGCCTCGCGATCATCTCCATCGAGGACCTGATCGCCTACCGCCGCCGCACCGAACTGCACGTCGACCGGGCCGCCGTGACCGCCCTGCCCACCGTCCACGGCGAGTTCACGGCCGTCGGCTACAAGGGCACCATCGACGGTGTCGAGCACCTCGCGCTGGTGGCCGGCGGCCTCGGCGCCGACGGCCGGCTGCCCGAGGGCGAGGACGTCGTGGTCCGGGTCCACTCCGAGTGCCTGACCGGCGACGTCTTCGGCTCGCTGCGCTGCGACTGCGGCCCCCAGCTGGAGGCCTCGCTGCGCAAGGTCGCGGAGTCCGGCCGCGGCGTGGTGCTCTACCTGCGCGGCCACGAGGGCCGGGGGATCGGCCTGGCCCACAAGCTGCGCGCCTACGAACTCCAGGAGCAGGGGCGCGACACCGTCGACGCCAACCTCGACCTCGGCCTGCCGGCCGACGCCCGCGACTACAGCATCGCGGCGCAGATGCTGGTGGACCTCGGCGTCCGCTCGCTCACGCTGCTCACCAACAACCCGGAGAAGCTCACCGCGCTCACCGAGCACGGCCTCAAGGTCAAGGGGCGCGAAGCGGTCGAGATCGCGCCGGGTGAGCACAACCTGCGCTACCTGCGCACCAAGCGCGACCGGATGGGCCACGACCTGCCCGGCCTCGACTCCTGAACCCGTCCCGCGCCCCTCGTACCACAGCCACGCCCCACGCACCACGCCCCACGCACCACCTCACGCACCACCACCACGGACAGGAAGAACGAGCATGAGCGGCCACGGAGCCCCCGAGCTGACCATCGACGGCGCCGCCGACCTCAAGGTCGCCGTCGTCGCCGCCCAGTGGCACGACGTCGTGATGAACGGCCTGCTGGACGGCGCCCACCGGGCGCTCAAGGAACTGGGCGTCGCCGAGCCGACCGTGCTGCGCGTCCCCGGCACCTTCGAGCTGCCGGTCGCCGCCAAGCGCCTCGCCGACCACGGCTACGACGCGGTCGTCGCCCTCGGGGTGGTGATCCGCGGCGGCACCCCGCACTTCGACTACGTCTGCCAGGCAGCCACCGCCGGCCTCACCCAGGTGACCGTCGACACCGGCGTCCCGGTCGGCTTCGGCGTGCTGACCTGCGACAACGAGGAGCAGGCGCTCGACCGCGCCGGCCTGCCCGGCTCCGCGGAGGACAAGGGCCACGAGGCCGTCACCGCCGCCGTCGCGACCGCCGCGGTGCTGCGCGCCGCGCTCTGAGCGCACCTCCCCGACCCGGACCGTGGACGTCCAACGGACTGTCCACGGTCCGGGACCGTTTACCGCCGGTCAGCCCGCACGCCGTAAGGTGAGTCCCATCATGGCTTCGAAGACATTCGAGGAGCTCTTCGCCGAGCTCCAGCAGAAGGCCGCCACCGGCGACCCCTCGTCCTCCCGTACCGCGCAGCTCGCCCAGCAGGGCGTCCATGCGATCGGCAAGAAGGTCGTCGAGGAGGCCGCCGAAGTCTGGATGGCCGCCGAGTTCCAGACGGACGAGCAGACCGCCGAGGAGATCTCACAGCTCCTGTACCACGTTCAGGTGATGATGATCGCCCGTGGGCTGACGCTCGACGACGTCTACAAGTACCTCTAAACCGAACCGCACGCCCCTCCCCACAGGTAAGGAACCAACCTCCCATGCTGCGCATCGCCGTCCCCAACAAGGGTTCGCTCTCGGGTCCCGCGGCGGAGATGCTCCATGAGGCCGGCTACCGCCAGCGGAAGGACCCCAAGGAGCTCGTCCTCGTCGACCCGAACAACGAGGTCGAGTTCTTCTTCCTGCGCCCGCGTGACATCGCCGTCTACGTCGGCTCCGGCCGTCTGGACATCGGCATCACCGGCCGTGACCTGCTGCTGGACTCGCACTCCAACGCCGAGGAGGTGCTCGCCCTCGGCTTCGCCGCGTCGACCTTCCGCTTCGCCCGCCCCGAAGGCGTGGCCGTCGAGGACGTCAAGGGCCTGGAGGGCCTGCGGATCGCGACCTCCTACACCGGCCTGGTCGAGCAGCACCTCGCCGACCACGGCGTGAAGGCGACCGTCACCAAGCTGGACGGCGCGGTGGAGACCGCGGTGCAGCTGGGCGTCGCCGACGTGATCGCCGACGTGGTGGAGACCGGCACCAGCCTGCGCAACGCCGGCCTGGAGGTGTTCGGCGAGCCGATCCTGATCTCGGACGCCGTGGTGATCCGCCCCAAGGGCGCGGGCGAGGACACCCGGGTGGACCAGTTCCTGCGCCGCCTCCAGGGCGTGCTGGTGGCCCGCCGCTACGTGCTGATGGACTACGACATCCGTGCCGAGAAGGTCGGCGCCGCCGTGGCGCTCACCCCCGGCCTGGAGTCGCCGACCGTCTCCCCGCTGCACACCGAGGGCTGGGTGGCGGTGCGCTCGATGGTGCTCCGCAAGGAGGCCCAGCAGATCATGGACGACCTGTGGGGCATCGGCGCCCGGGCCATCCTGGTCACCAACATCCACGCCTGCCGCCTCTGACCGGCGCGGCGGTGACCTCGCCCGCCGTGGTGCGGGTAAGGAACGGTTGAATGGGGCGGGGACGCCGACCGGCGTCCCCGCCCTTCGTCCGGATCCGCCCGCTGCCCGGAACCGTCGTTCCCGGGAACGACCGTTCCCCCCGAACCACCTCACCGGAGACCCCACGTGTCCACGCCGCCCGTCGAGTTCCCCGTCACCTGGGCGCCGCGCCGCACCCGCGCCGTGCTGCTGCCGGTCTGCGCGCTGCTGGTGGTGCTGTTCGCCGTGATGGCCGTGGCGCTCCCGGAGAACTGGCAGCTCAACGACCGGATCATGATGGCGGGCAGCGGCGTGCTGTTCGCGTGCGTGGGCCTGATGCTGGCCCGCCCCCGGGTGAGCGCCGACGCGCAGGGCGTGACGGTGGTCAACTTCGTCCGCAGCCGCCGGCTCACCTGGGCCGAGATCGTCCGGGTCAACTTCCGCCAGGGCGACCCGTGGGCCACCCTCGACCTGGCCGACGGCACCTCGCTCGCCGCGGTCGGCATCCAGTCCGGCGTCGGCAAGGACCAGGCGATCGCGCACGCCCGCGCCCTGCGCGACCTGGTCGAGCACCACGCCGGGGCCTGAGCCCGGGGGACCGGCCGGGCCTGTGAATCCTCGGCCCGGCGGGTCCGAACACTCTTCCTACCATCGTCCGGGTATGGTCTACGCTGGTAAAAGCAGGGCAAAACTTCCGTCCTGCCCGAAAGACGACTTGAGGAGTGACTTCCCCCCTCGATGGACGATCCGTCCGGTAGTACCTGCGCCGCCCACCTTCCTGTCAGCGGAAGGCAGGCGGCACTGTGATCACCGCCTGGCTGCTGTTGCTCGCGGCCCTCCTGCTGATCCTCGCCAACGGCCTGTTCGTGGCCGCCGAGTTCGCCTTCGTGACCGTCGAGCGCGGGGCTGTCGAACGCTCCGCCGAGGCCGGCGACGCCAAGTCCGTCCGCGTCTCCCGGGCCCTGCGGCACCTCTCGTTCGAACTCTCCGGCGCCCAGCTCGGCATCACCGTCACCTCGCTGGTGGTCGGCATGCTCGCCGAACCGGCGCTGTCCACCCTGCTCAGCCCCGTCATGACCGGGATCGGCGTGCCCGAGTCGGCCGCCCGCGGCGTCGCCGTGGTCGTCGGCATGGTGCTCGCCACCGTGGTGCAGATGGTGATCGGCGAGCTGGTCCCGAAGAACTGGGCGATCTCCCGCCCGCTCCAGGTGGCCCGCGCGGTCGCCGCTCCGCACATGGCCTTCTCCTTCGCCTGCCGCCCGCTGATCAGCTTCCTCAACGGGGCGGCCGACCGGACGGTCCGCGCCTTCGGCGTCGAGCCGCAGGAGGAGCTGGACCACGCCCGGACCCCGGCCGAACTGGTCTCGCTGGCCCGCCACTCGGCCAAGGCCGGCGCGATCGACGAGGAGTCGGCGACCCTGTTCGTCCGCACCCTGGGCCTGGGCGAACTGACCGCCGAGTCCGTGATGACCCCGCGGATCGACGTCGCCTCCCTCCAGGGCGACGCCACCGCCTCCGACGTGATCAACCTGACCCGGGCCACCGGCCTGTCCCGCTTCCCGGTCTACACCCACAGCCTGGACGAGGTCACCGGCATAGTGACCCTCAAGGACGCCCTCGCCGTCCCGGCCGCCCGGCGCGGCCTGGTCCGGGTGGGCGAGCTCACCTCGCCGCCGCTGCTGGTGCCCGAGACCCTGCCCGCCGAGCGGCTGCTCGACCAGCTGCGCCGCCTCCAGCCGATGGCCATCGTGGTCGACGAGTACGGCGGCACCGCCGGCGTCGTCACCGTCGAGGACATCGTCGAGGAGATCGTCGGCGAGGTGCAGGACGAGCACGACCCCGCCGACCGCCCCGAGCTGCTCCCGCTGCCCCCGGTGAACGGCCTGCCGGCCTGGGAGGCCGAGGGCCGCGCCCGGATCGACCAACTGGAGACGATCGGCCTGATCGCCCCGGACGGCCCGTACGAGACGCTGGCCGGCCTGGTCGCCGACCTGCTCGGCAAGCTGCCCGAGGTCGGCGAGCAGGCGGAGCTGCCGGGCTGGCGCTTCACCGTGACGGGTGTCGACCGGCACCGCACCAGCCAGGTCCGGGTCGAGCGCACCAGCGCGCCGGCCTCGTTCGAGGACGACCAGGAGAATGCCCGATGACCGCGCTCCAACTGGCCGTCGCCGTCCTGCTCCTGCTCGGGAACGCCTTCTTCGTCGGCGCCGAGTTCGCCGTCGTCTCGGTGCGCCGCAGCCAGATCGAACCGCTCGCCGAGGCCGGCCACAAGCGTGCCCGCACCGTGCTGCACGCGCTGTCCAACGTGTCCGCGATGCTGGCCGCCGCCCAGCTCGGCATCACCGTCTGCTCGCTGGGCCTCGGCGCCCTGGCCGAGCCGACCATCGCCAGTCTGCTGGAGGGCCCGTTCCACGCGATCGGGGTCCCGTCCGGTCTGATGCACCCGCTCTCGTACGGCATCTCGCTGGCCGTCGTGGTCTTCCTGCACATGGTGATGGGCGAGATGGTGCCCAAGAACATGGCCATGGCGGGCCCGGAGAAGGCCGCGCTCTGGCTCGGCCCGCCGCTGGACCGGCTGGCCCGCTGGCTGGCCCCGGTGATCAGCCTGCTGAACGCCATCGCCAACGGTGTGCTGCGGCTGTTCCGGGTCGAGTCCAAGGACGAGGTCGAGTCGGTGTTCACCACCGAGCAGCTGATGTACCTGCTGGTCGACTCCCGGGACGCCGGCCTGCTCGACGAGGGCCGTCAGGAGCGTCTTGAGGACGCCCTGGAGCTGGGCCACCGCCCGGTCACCGAGGTGCTGCTCAAGCCCGAGCAGCTCGTCACCGTGGACACCAAGGTGACCGCCGCGGAGGTCGAGGAGCTCGCCCTGCGCACCGGCTTCTCGCGCTTCCCGGTCACCGACGGCGACCCGGCCGGCCACGGCTACCTGGGCTACCTGCACCTCAAGGACATCCTCGACGTGGAGGACCCGTCCGCGCCCGTCCCGGCCCGGCTGTGGCGTCCGATCACGGTGCTGCGCGGCAGCCTCCCGCTGGACGACGCGCTCGGCGCGATGCGCCGGGCGACCTGCCACCTGGCCGCCGTGCTGGACCAGGACGGCCGCACGCTCGGTGTGGTCATGCTGGAGGACGTGCTGGAGGAGCTGGTCGGCGAGATGCACGACCCGGACCACCGCTCCGCCGCCTGAGGTTCCCCCTTTCGCTGACGGCGTGTCCGCCGCGGGCGATTCTGCTCTCAGCGTTCAGCCGTTCCCATGCCGACCACCCTGGGCGCAGGGTGGTCGGCATGAGGCTTCTCCTGCTGGGTGGAACGAATTTCGTCGGACGGGTCGTCGCCGAGGAGGCGCTGGCCAGGGGATGGGAGGTGACGGCCCTCAACCGCGGTACGCAGCCCGCGCCCGCGGGAGTGACCGCGCTGCTGGGCGACCGCACCGCCGAGGGCGGGCTCGCGGCGCTGGCCACGGGGGAGTGGGACGCGGTGGTGGACACCTGGTCCGGAGCCCCGACGGCGGTGCGCGACAGCGCCCGGCTGCTGGCCGGCCGGGTCGGCCACTACGGGTACGTCTCCAGCCGGTCGGTGTACGACCACCCGTCGGCGCGCGGGGCGGACGAGTCGGCGGAGGTGGTCGAGTCGTCCCCGGACGCCGAGGGCGAGGTGCCCTACGCCGAGGCCAAGCGCGGGGCCGAACTGGCCCTGGAGGCGGAGTTCGGCGGGCGCGCCCTGCTCGCCCGGGCCGGGCTGATCCTCGGCCCGCACGAGAACATCGGCCGGTTGCCCTGGTGGCTGAACCGGATCGCCAGGGGCGGCCCGGTGCTCGCCCCCGGTCCGTACGACCTGCCGCTGCAGTACATCGACGTCCGCGACCTCGCGGGCTGGCTCCTGGACGCGTCGGCGGCCCGGCTCGGCGGCGCGTGCAACGTGGTCGGCCCGGCGGGCCACACCACGATGGGCGAGCTGCTGGAGGCCTGCGTGCGGGTCACCGGCTCGGACGCGGACCTGCGCTGGACCGACCCCGAGCGCATCCTGGCGGCCGGCGTCGAGCCCTGGACGGAGCTGCCGATCTGGCTGCCGCCCGGCGAGCTGAACGACTTCCTGCACGGCGCGTCCGTGGACCGGGCGGTCGCCGCCGGGCTGCGCTGCCGGCCGGTGGGCGAGACGGTCGAGGACACCTGGGGCTGGCTGCGGTCGATCGGCGGCGTCGCCCCGCAGCGCGCGGACCGGCCGAAGGTCGGCCTCGACCCCGAGCGCGAGGCCGAGCTGCTCCGGGGCTGAGCCCGGCGTGATCCCGGGGAGCTGGTCTCAGCCGCGGCCGTCGATCAGCTCCCCGTAGGCCTGGACGAGGTCGGGCAGGCGCAGGGTCGCCAGGTCCTCCCGGCCCGGCGGCTCGCGCAGCAGCGAGAGCCGCAGGTCCCGGTAGGCGCAGGACTTCTCGTACAGGGTGCGGATGAACCGGCCGTTCCCCAGTTCGTCGATCCAGCCCTCGCGGACCACGTGGGCGCTGATGCTGGCCAGTTCCTCGGCCGCGTCCTCGTCCCAGCCGTCGCCGTCCCGGCCGGCCAACGCGGCGCCGATCGCGGTCAGCTCGTTAGGGCGGTAGCTGGGGAAGTCGACCCGGGTGGTGAAACGGGAGTTGAGGCCGGGGTTGGTGGCGAGCAGCCGGTTCATGCCCTCGGGGTAGCCGGCCAGGATCACCACCAGGCGGTCGCGGTTGTCCTCGGCGCGTTTCAGCAGCACCTGCAAGGCCTCGTCGCCGTAGGCGTCGCCCTTGGTGTAGCCGGAGTTGGAGAGGCTGTACGCCTCGTCGATGAACAGCACGCCGTCCAGCGCCGAGTCGATCAGCTCGTTCGCCTTGACCGCGGTCTGGCCGAGGAACTCGCCGACCAGGTCGGCCCGTTGGGCCTCCACCAGGTGGTCGCCGGAGAGCAGTCCGAGGGCGTGGAAGACCCGGCCGAGGATCCGGGCCACGGTGGTCTTGCCGGTGCCGGAGGGGCCGGAGAAGACGAAGTGGCGCTTGGGCGGCTGGACCGGCAGGCCCTGCGCGGCCCGGAGTCTGGACATCCGCAGCTGCGCCGACAGTGCCCGCACCTGGCGCTTGACCGGCTCCAGGCCCACCATCAGCGAGAGTTCCGCCAGCGCCGCGTCCAACTCGCGCTCGTCGTCGACCGGTTGGGCGGTGGGCAGCGGAGCGGTGCGGGGCTGGGCCTCGGCGCGGACCGGCACCGGCAGCGGGGCGGCGGAGCCGCCCGGCGAACCCGACCGCTCGCCGGCCGCCTGTGGCGCCGGGTCCGCCGTGGAGCCGTCGCCCGGGCCGGGCCCCGTGAGGAACCCGACGCCCTCGACGAATCCGACCCCGCCGGTGTACCCGACGCCCTCGGTGAACCCGGGGGCCGCGTCGCCGAAGCCCCCCGCCGTGGCGTACCCGGCCCCGTCCTGGAAGTCGGCCCCGTCCGCCTCGTCGGCCTCGTCCACCTCGGCCGGCTCGGTGTCCTCGTACCCGGCCGCCCGCCCGCCCGTCGGCAGGCCGCCGTCCAGCAGGGCGTCCGGCAGGTCGTCCGCCAACCCGTCCTCCGACGCGATCGCGGCCAGCCGCGCGGCGGTGTCCATGAACACCGGATCGGCCCGGTGCACCGCCCGGTAGAGCGGCAGCGCGGCCGCACTGCGCCCGGCCCCCTCGTACGCCCGGGCCAGCCAGTACCGCAGTTCCTTGCGCTGGGGCTGCTCGGAGCGGCAGCGGGCCAGCGAGGCGGCCAGCGGCGCCTGCGCCTGGGCGCACATGTCCAGCCGGACCCGCGCCATGCCGGCGAACAGCCCGGCCTCGATGCCGAGCAGCGGGTCGTCCAGCAGCCGGTCGGTGTCCCGGACCAACTGCTCCCAGTCCTTGAGCAGGTAGGACCGGCAGGCGTACAGGAACCGGGCGGACGGGTCCTCGCTGGGCGCCGGGCACTGTTCCAGCGCCCGGTCCAGCTCGGCCAGGTGGCGGCCGTCCAGCCAGTGCGAGGCGTGCGCGAGCGCCAGGTCGCGGGCGTCCTCCAGGACGGGCTGCACCCACCAGCCCAGCCAGTACCAGGAGCTGAGCGGGCGGCGGTGGCGTCGCCGCTGCTCGCCGAACCGCTTCTGGTTGCGGTACATGGCCAGCAGCGCCGCCGAGGTGTCGCTGCGCAGCGCGTGCAGGCCGAGCCAGGCGTCGGCCATGCCCGGGTCCAGCCGGACGGCCGCGCGGAACTCCTCCTCGGCACGGGCGTACGCGCCCGCCGTGTACGCGTCCATGGCACGCAGCCACGCGCGTTCGGCGAGCCGGTCCGGGCCGCCCGCGTTGCTGTCCGAACTGTCCACCGTCGTCACTCACGCCCCCCGCGGCTTGGCCCGGGGCTCGGTGGCAGGTCGCCTGCGTGCAGCCGGGCCGGTGGTCGAAAGCCCCCGGGCGCATCTGCGCCTGCGAGGAATCGTACCGGCGTGGCGCTGATCCGGAAGGGCGCCCACGGAGTCAAATGCGATCGTGCGAGCGGTCGTTGAGCGGGTGGGGGCTTGGACCGGCGGCGGGGGAGCGCGATTCGGAAAGGACCGGACGGCGCCCCCGGCTCACGGGGGAACAAGCCGGGGACGCCGGGTCCGAGGCGGCCGGAACATCCCGTTCCGGCGGCTGATGAGAACCTAAATCCTGGCGACAGCGCAGGTCAAGGGCTTGTTGAAGGTTCACCCACGGTGCCCGGCGTGATTCGTCCGGTCACCCCGTCGACCCGCGTCCCGGCGAACGGACGGCTCGGATCCGCGGCGAAATGCGCCGATTCGGCCCGGGCCCAGCCGGCCCAGAACTCGGCCAGATCCGGCCCGTCCCGCTGCTCGCCGCGCCGCCGGGCCGCGGCGGCGTCCAACTCCAGCCAGATCACCCGGGCCAGCCACGGCCGCACCGCCCGCCGTCCGGCGCCGACGCCCTCCACCAGCACCACCGGGGCGACCGGCACCGCGGCCGTGCCCGCGAAGCGGCGCAGCGTCCAGTCGTACACCCGGTACGCACCGTCCCGGCCGGCCGCCAGCGGCTCCAGCACCTGTTCGCGCAGCCGCCCGGTCCAGCCGAAGGGCTCGGCGTGGGTGGCCAGGTCGTCGAGGTGGACCACCGGCGCCCCGCCGAGCGCCGCCGCCAGTCGCCCGGCGAAGGTCGTCTTGCCCGAGCCCGCGTGCCCGTCCACCGCGACCAGCCGCACCGGCCCGCAGGAGGGCGGCAGTGCGCGCAGCTCCGCCGCGAGCGAGGCCACCGCGTCGCCGGGAAGGGGCGGAAGGGCGGGGGAGAGGGGTCGGGAAGCAGCCACAACGGCAACCCTACGGTGCCGTAGCCCACCAGTCCGTCCAGTTACTCCTGGGTGATCGTGACGGCGGCGCGGGTTTCCGGCATACTCGCATCGCCATGCCTGTGAACGGCCGTTCACCGTAATCCGGTGCCGGTCGGGCCGACCTGCCACACCCGCGCCGGACCAGCCACACCACGCTCCGGTGCCCGATCGAGGAGGCGACCGCCGCCATGACCCCGTCCCCAGTGAAAGCCGTGGAGCGCCAGCTGCCCAGCGAGGAGGCCCACGAGCTGCTGAGCCTCACCCGGGACCTGGTCCAGCGCGAGCTGCAGCCCCGCGCGGCCGAGGACGAGGCCGCCGGCCGCTTCCCGCGCGAGGTCTTCCGCACCCTCGGCGAGGCCGGCCTGCTCTCCCTCCCCTACGACGAGAAGTACGGCGGCGGCGGGCAGCCCTACGAGGTGTACCTGCAGGTGCTGGAGGAGCTGGCGGCCGGTTGGCTGGCCGTCGGCCTCGGGGTGAGCGTGCACACCCTCTCCTGCCACGCGCTGGCCGGCTTCGGGACCGAGGAGCAGCGCGGCCGGTGGCTGCCCGGAATGCTCTCCGGCGAGCAGCTCGGCGCCTACTGCCTCTCCGAACCGCAGTCCGGCTCGGACGCGGCCGCGCTGCGCACCCGCGCCGACCTCGACGGCGACGCGTACGTGGTGAACGGCACCAAGGCGTGGATCACCCACGGCGGCCGGGCGGACTTCTACAGCGCCCTGGTGCGCACCGGCGACGAGGGCTCCAAGGGCATCAGCTGCCTGCTCGTCCCGGGCGACGCGCAGGGCCTGTCGGCCGCCCCGCCGGAGCACAAGATGGGCATGCGCTCCTCGCCGACCGCGCAGCTGCACTTCGACGGCGCCCGGGTCTCCCGCGACCGGCTGATCGGCGAGGAGGGCCAGGGCTTCCAGATCGCGCTCGCCGCACTGGACTCCGGCCGCCTCGGCATCGCCGCCTGCGCGGTCGGCGTCGCCCAGGCCGCGCTCGACCTCGCGGTCGACTACGCGCGCACCCGCCGTCAGTTCGGCCGCCCGATCGCCGAGTTCCAGGGCCTGTCCTTCATGCTCGCCGACATGGCCACCCAGATCGAGGCCGGGCGGGCGCTCTACCTGTCCGCCGCCCGGCTGCGGGACGCGGGCCTGCCGTTCTCCAAGGAGGCGGCGATGGCCAAGCTGTTCTGCACCGACGCCGTGATGCGGGTGACCACCGACGCGGTCCAGGTGCTCGGCGGCTACGGCTACACGCAGGACTTCCCGGCCGAGCGCTACATGCGCGAGGCGAAGGTGCTGCAGATCGTCGAGGGCACCAACCAGATCCAGCGTCTGGTGATCGGCCGTCACCTCACGAAGGGCTGAGCCCCCCCACAAACGGCCTCCGGCCGTCACTCCAGGGTGCGGAGTGACGGCCGGAGGCGTCTTCGATTCTGCGTCAACCCGCCCGCGCGGGCGGGCGGATCGGCAACCCGCCCGCGCAGGACGGCGGTTCAGCAACCCGCCTGCGCAGGGCGGCGGTTCAGCGCCGGACCAGGCGGCGGCGCTGCTCGGGGATGGCCGAGATGACCGGGACGGCCGGGGCGACGACGGCGGTCCGCGTCGGCCGGTGCGCCACCGCGTGGGAGAACGGCTGGGTGCGCCAGTCGAGTTCGGTGGGGAGCCTGAACAGGGCGTCGAGCCCGCCGGGTTGGGCGTCCTCCGGGGTCTCCACCTCGGCGAGGTCGTCGGTCGGCGTGCCCGAACCCGGGCACAGCGCGGGGGTGAAGGGGTTCCAGGCGGTCGGCAGCAGCGCGTGCTGCGGCAGCCGCTCCTCGTCGGCCACCAGGGCGATCGGGCGGCGGCACTCGGGGCAGTGCACCCGGAAGATGTCCCAGGTCTCGGCCTCGCCCGGGTCGATGCCCGGGACGTGGCCGTGATCGACCGCGAGGTCGTCGCGGCCGGTCGTATCGTCGGTCTCGTCGGCGCCCAGGGCACGCTGGTCAGTCGGCATGAGGATCCCCCTCGGATCGGGCCCGGCGTGGTCGCCCGGGGCCACAACCAGCATTTCCCTCCGATTCGGGCTCATAACCCTGCGGCTCGGTGCACCGTGATGCACCGGGTGTGTCCTTGGCCACATCCAGTGCCACATTCGCCTGGCATTTGCCCGCGTGACACCTGCGGGCATCCGATGTGACACCGCGTGCGCCCCCCGTGCCCCCGACCGGGTAGGTTTGCGCACTGTGGAGGATCTCGACCAACGCATCGTCCAGCTGCTCCTAGAGGACGGCCGGATGAGCTACACGGACCTGGGCAAGGCCACCGGCCTGTCCACCTCGGCGGTGCACCAGCGGGTGCGCCGCCTCGAACAGCGCGGGGTGATCCGCGGCTACACCGCGATCATCGACCCCGACGCCGTCGACCTGGCGCTGACCGCGTTCATCTCGGTCAAGCCCTTCGACCCCAGCGCCCCGGACGACACCCCCGAACGGCTGGCCGGCCTGCCCGAGATCGAGGCCTGCCACAGCGTCGCCGGCGACGAGAACTACATCCTCAAGGTGCGCGTCGGTGCCCCCGGCGACCTGGAGGACCTGCTCGCCCGCATCCGCAGCGCCGCCGGCGTCTCCACCCGCACCACCGTCGTCCTGTCCACCCCCTACGAGGCGCGACCCCCGAGGCTCTGAGGGCGAACCCCGCAGGTGCAGACTTAGCGGCATGACCGAACGCACTTCCCGGACCGTCCTGCTGCGCGGCGGCGCCGTCTACAGCCCCGCCGACCCGTTCGCCACCGCGATGCTCGTCGAGGGCGAGCACATCGCCTGGGTCGGCAGCGACGGCGCCGCCGAGGCGTACGCCGCCGCCGCCGACGAGATCGTCGAGCTGGACGGCGCCCTGGTCACCCCCGCCTTCGTCGACGCCCACGTGCACGCCACCGCCACCGGCCTGGCGCTCACCGGCCTCGACCTCACCGGCAGCCCCTCGCTGGCCGACGCCCTCGCCGCCGTCACCGCCTTCGTCGACGCCCGGCCCGAGCCCGGCGGGGTGCTCATCGGCCACGGCTGGGACGAGACCGGCTGGCCCGAGGGCCGCCCGCCCACGCTCGCCGAACTCGACGCCGCCGCCCGCGGCGCCGCGCTCTACCTCTCCCGCACCGACGTGCACTCCGCGCTCGCCACCACCGCGCTGCGCACCCTCGCCCCCGGCCTGGCCGAGTGCCCCGGCCACACCGAGGACGGCCCGCTCACCAAGGACGCCCACCACGCCGTCCGGCGGACCGCGCTCGCCCACCTCACCCCCGAGCAGCGCGGCCGCGCCCAGCGCGCCACCCTCGCCCGCGCCGCCGAACTCGGCATCGGCGCGCTGCACGAGTGCGCCGGCCCGGAGATCTCCTCCGAGGCCGACCTGGCCGCCCTGCTGGCCCTCGCCGCCGAAGGCGAAGGCCCCGAAGTCTTCGGCTACTGGGGCGAGTTGGGTGGAGCCGAGACGGCCCGCCGGCTCGGCGCGGTGGGCGCCGGCGGCGACCTCTTCGCGGACGGCGCGCTGGGCTCGCACACCGCCTGCCTGCACACCCCCTACGCCGACGCCGAGCACACCGGCACCGCCTACCTGACCGCCGAGCAGGTCGCCGACCACGTCGCCGCCTGCACCGAGGCCGGGCTCCAGGCCGGCTTCCACGCCATCGGCGACGCGGCCGTGGCCGCCGTCCTGGACGGCGTCCGGGCGGCCGGGGAGCGGGTCGGCACCGGGCGGGTCAAGGCGCTGCGCCACCGCGTCGAGCACGCCGAGGCGCTGGACGACGAGTCCGTCGCCGCCTTCGCCGAGCTCGGCCTCACCGCCTCCGTCCAGCCCGCCTTCGACGCCGCCTGGGGCGGCCCGGACGGCATGTACGTCCAGCGCCTCGGCGCCGAGCGGGCCGCCGCGCTCAACCCCTTCGCCGCCCTGCTGCGGGCCGGCGTGCCGCTGGCCTTCGGCTCGGACGCCCCGGTCACCCCGCTGGACCCCTGGGGCACCGTCCGCGCGGCCGCCTTCCACCAGACCCTGGACCACCGGATCTCCGTCCGCGCGGCCTTCACCGCGCACACCCGCGGCGGCTGGCGCGCGATCGGCCGCGACCAGGACGGCGTGCTCGTGCCCGGCGCCGTCGCCAGCTACGCGATCTGGGCCGCCGACGAACTGGTCGTCCAGGCCCCCGACTCCCGGGTGGCGGGCTGGTCCACCGACCCGCGCTCCGGCACCCCGGGCCTGCCCGACCTCACCCCCGGCCACCCGCTGCCGGCCTGCCTGCGCACCGTCGTCCGCGGCCGCACCGTCCACCTGGCGGCCGAGTAGAGCCGGGCACGCCCGCGTAGCCCCAGCTGAAGCGGCGGCCGGCCGGCCCGCAAGGTCCCCAGGACGACCGCCCCGCCGTCCCCCGCCGGCTTCACCGTCCCCCGCGTGCTGCCCGCCCCGGACTCCCGCCCGGAGTCCCTGGGCGGGCAGCACCACGCCTGCGACCCCGCCGCCCGGTGGGGGGCGTGTGCGGCAAGGCCCGCCGGGCCGTGGGCCGCCGACCCGGCTACCACCCTGACCTCACGGCTCCCCGACGGTCCGGGGTACCTTCTTCGGACAGCGTCCGAACAGCAAGATCCAGGAAGATGGTGCGCCGGTGGCCATGCCCGTCACCCAGGAGCGGCCCGGGGCCGCACCCGAGCCGGCGGAGTCGGCGCCCAGGCCCGGCCGGGCCGCCCGCGCCGTCGCCAAGGTCCGGGCGGGCCTTCCCCGCACCGGCCTCGCGGCCCTGTCGGGTCTGCTGCTCGCACTCGCCTTCCCGCCCTTCGACCTGTGGCCGCTGTCGCTGCTCGGCGTCGCCGCGCTGTCCCTGCTCACCCGGGGCCGCACCGTCCGCCAGGCGGCCTGGACGGGCTTCGCCTTCGGCCTGCCGTTCTTCCTGCTGCTGCTCAGCTGGCTGCGGGTGGTCGGCTGGGACGCGACGGTCGGCCTGTCGGTCGTGGAGGCGCTGTTCCTGGCCGTCCTCGGCGGCGGTCTGGCCCTCACCTCCCGGCTGCCGGCCTGGCCGCTCTGGGCGGCCTGCCTGTGGATCACCCAGGAGTGGGCGCGCGACCGGCTGCCGTTCGGCGGCTTCCCGTGGGGGCGGCTGGCCTTCGCCAACACCGCGACCCCGTTCACGCCGCTGGCCGCGCTCGGCGGCGCACCGCTGGTGACCTTCGCGGTCGCCCTCTCGGGCGCCCTGCTCGCCGGCGCCGCGCTGCGCCTGCGCGGGCCGCGCAGGACGCCCCGGGCCGCCGCGCTGGCGGGGCTGGGTGCGGTGGCCGCGCTGCTGGCCGGGTATCTGGTGCCGGTGCCGACCGCGCCGGCCGACACCGTGAAGGTCGCCATCGTCCAGGGCAACGTGCCCAACCCGGGCATGGACTTCCTGGGCCGCCCGATGATGGTCCTCAACAACCACGCGGTGGCGACCGAGCGGCTGGCCGCGGACATCGCCGCCGGCAAGGTCGAGCGCCCCGACATCGTGATCTGGCCGGAGAACTCCTCCGACCTGGACCCGTTCAGCGACCCGCTCGCCTACCAGCGCATCGACCAGGCCGTGAAGACGGTCGGCGTGCCCACCCTGGTCGGCACCCTGGTGGACGGCCCGGACGCGCAGCACGTCCAGAACGAGGGCATCGTCTGGGACCCGAAGACCGGCCCCGGCGCCTCCTACACCAAGCAGCACCCCGTCCCGTTCGGCGAGTACGTGCCGTTCCGCGCCCAGCTGATGAAGGTGATCACCCGGCTCCAGCGGGTCGCCCGGGACTTCTACCCCGGCGACCACAACGGCGTCATGCAGCTCGGCCCGGCCCGGATCGGCGACGTGATCTGCTTCGAGGTCGCCTACGACGAGATCGTCCGCGACACCGTGGACAGCGGCGCCCGCGTCCTGGTGGTCCAGACCAACAACGCGACCTACGCCAAGACCGGCCAGCCCGAGCAGCAGCTCGCGATGAGCCGGCTGCGCGCGGTCGAGCACGGCCGGGCCGTGCTGATCGCCGCCACCAGCGGCATCAGCGCGGTGATCGCCCCGGACGGCACGGTCCAGCAGCGCACCGAGGAGCTGACCGCGGCCGAGCTGTCGGCGGTCGTCCCGCTGCGCGACGGCACCACCGTCGCCGACCGGGTCGGCGCCGCGCCGGAGTGGACGCTGGCCCTCGCAGGCCTGCTGGCCTGCGGCGCGGGCGTGCTGGTCGGCCGCCGACGGAAGGCCCGCGCCGGAACACCGGCCGCCGGGGAATCGTTGGACCAGGTGGTGCCGTAGCCGGCCCGGACCTCCCGTGCGGCGCGCAGAGCACTGCTTGGAGTGGATTCGTACCGTGACCCAGCAAGCTACCCCCGCCCGTCCGGCCCCGCGCGGCAAGCTCCGCCGGGTGCTGCCGCTGCTGATCACCGCCTGGCTGGTGCTGGAGATCTGGCTGCTGGTCCAAGTGGGCTCGTGGCTGGGCGGATTCGTCGTCGTGCTGCTGCTCATCGCGGGCGCGCTGATCGGCGGTTCGCTGATCAAGCGGGCCGGGCTGAAGGCGCTGTCCGCGGCGATCGAGCAGAGCAAGGATCCGAAGTCCGAGCAGCCCGAGACCGGCACCAGCCTGACGGTGCTGGCGGGCCTGCTGCTGATCGTCCCGGGCTTCCTGTCGGACCTGGTGGCGCTCACCCTGCTGTTCCCGCCCACCCGGGCGCTCTGGCGGGCCGGTGGCCGCCGGGTGGCCGACAAGGCGCTGCGCAGCACCGTCGCCGCCGGGGCCGATCCGTTCGCGGACGCGATGCGGCTGCAGGAGCAGCTGCGCATCCACCGCCCGGACGGCAAGGTGATCCAGGGCGAGGTGGTGGAGCCCGGCGACGGCCCGCGCGGCCCGCAGGGCCCGGACACCACCTACCGCCCGCCGATCCCGGGCTGACCGCCCCTCCCGGGGACCCCAGGGCTGGCCCTGAGGTCCCCGGGAACGCGAGGCGGGAACGCGAAAGGGACCCTGGTGACCAGGGTCCCTTTTCGCGTCCTCCCGCCGTGGCGGGAGCGAGGTCAGGCGCTCTTGCGGGTGTCCCGCGGGTGCACCGCGAGGTTCATTCCGCCGGAGCGGAGCACGGCCAGTCGCTCGGCCAGTACCTCCTCCAGTTCCTCACGGGTCCGGCGCTCCATCAGCATGTCCCAATGGGTACGCGTCGGCTTGACCTTCTTCTCTTCCGGCTCGTCGCCGTCGAGAAGTACCGCCTCCTGGCCACAGAAGCGGCATTCCCAGGCCTGGGGGATCTCCGCCTCGACCGAGAAAGGAACCTCGAATCGGTGGCCGTTCTGACATGCATACTCGACGGTCTGGCGGGGAGCCAGATCGATACCGCGGTCGGTCTCGTAGCTAGTGGCCCCGAGTCGCGTGCCGCGGAGAGCTCGCTCGCTCATGAATCGTGCCTCCCGGGCTTATGGCCCACAGGACTAGTGGTCGCTGTTCTTCGTCGTTCGGTCAACGCTCGGCTTCCGACGAAGATTCCCGTCCGGGGACATGCGTCGTCTGTCGTGCCGCCCCTGTTTGTACCCATCGGCGCCCGATTTGTCACATCTGGCCGTGGATATCACCCTGGGTGTCACCTATTTCACATCTGGTGATCGGTCGGCCTTTCCGTGACGAGCCTACCGGGACGGGATTCGAGGACCGCCGCCGCCCCCGTCCGCCGCGGTCAGGAGATCGGGCGGGAACGGATCATCGGCTCGCCCTTGGCGAGGTCGACCGGGTGGGCCCCGGGTGCCGGATCGGCGGGCAGGACCAACGGCGGGCGCTCCGGCCGGGGCGGCAGGTCGGCGGCGGCCTCGGTGCGGGTGTCGCGGTGCGGCAGCAGGGCGATCACCGCGTCCCGCAGCTGGGTCGGGGCCTCCTCGTCCAGCGGGTCGACGGTGGCCGGCACCTGGAGCCGGACGGGGGTGCCGTTGCCGATCCGGGCGTAGCCGCGGCCGGCGGGGGCGTGCGCGGCGGGCACGATGTCCAGCGGCGCGCCGAGCGCGGCGTGGCCCTCCTCGGGCCCGGCGGGGCCGAGGACGACCCGGGCCCGGGTGGTGGCGCGCACGGTCGAGGTGATCCGGCCCCTGGCCTCGACGTCGTCGGCGATCACCACGGTGACGCGGGCGGCGCGGCCGTGCCGCAGCGGCAGCTCCAGCAGGTCCTGCGGGTCCGGGCGGCCCTCGGCGTGAGCGAGCTCGCTGAGCTCGGTCGGGTGGTCCAGGAGCAGCCAGAGCGGGCGGGTGGCGTCCTCGGGGGGTGCGGTGCCGGCGTGCCGGGCGGCGTTCAGCGCGGCGAGCCGGCGCTCGGTCTCCTGGGCGGCCCACTCCAGCGCGGCCAGCGCGCCGTGCAGGCTGGTCTCCACGGTGTGCACGCCGGGCCGGTTGACCAGGCAGGCGTGCTCCCCGGTGCCCGCGCCGTCGACCACCACCAGGTCCCCGTACGGGAGCGCCTGGAGGGCGATCGAGCGGATCAGGCTGGAGGTGCCGTAGCCGGTGACGCCGAGCGCCAGCAGGTGCGGCTCGGCCGAGCGCGGGCCGGTGCGCCAGACGACCGGCGGCTGCTGGGCGATCGCGCCGCCCTGGGTGACCGGGATGGTCCGGGCGGTGCCGTCCTCGTCGGTGAAGCCGAGCACGATCTCGCCGGGGGCGGCCACGAAGCGCTGGGCGACGATGTCGGCGGGCAGTGGGGTGAGCGCGGCGATCCGCAGCCGGTTGGACTCCTCGTCCCAGTCGAAGCGGTACTCCCGGGCCCGGCCGGCCTTGCCCTGGACGACCTGCTCGATCCGGGCCCGCGCGATCGGCTCGGTGTCGGTGAAGTAGGCCGGATAGCCGAGTTCCAGCCGGGAGAGCCGGCCCTCGTCGTCGAACTCCCAGGAGCCGAAGGCGTGCTTGTAGTGGCCCTGGTAGTGGTACAGCGGGTTGGCGTCCTCGGGGCCGCACAGGTACGGCGTGAGCGCCGCGTAGAGCGCGCCGAGCTTGATGTCGGCGACGTCCGGGGCGGGCGGGGCGGGTGCCGGCTTGGGGGCCCGGCCGGCCCAGGCGGAGCTGGCCATCAGGGCGATCAGGGCGAACAGCAGGCCGTGCGGCAGCAGGTAGACGCCGACCAGCATCGCGGCGGAGAGGAACAGCGTCGGGCCGCGGCGCTCCTTCGGGGTGGCGTTCCAGCGGTCCTTGGCCCAGCCCGCGTGGTGGCGCAGTCCGCGGGCGATCACGGAGAGCGGGGCGAACATGTCGGAGGCGTGGTCCCCGGCGGTTCGGGCGATCTCGCGGCCCTTGCTGAGGTGGCGTTGGAGCGGCATTCCTTGACTCCCCGGGCGAGTGGGACGGGTCGGGTGGCGGGGGCGGAGCAGGTACGACGGGACCCGGGGCGGTGGGATCCGCGCCCGGGCCCGTGCGGGGGAGTGGCAGCGCCTGGAACGTGGACCGCTAGAACTTGAGGCCGCCGAGCAGGCTCGCCAGGCTGGCGCCGCCGGCGGTGATGCTCGGGGCGATCGAGGAACCGGCGACGTAGAAGCCGAAGAGGGCGCAGACGACGGCGTGGGAGACCTTTAGTCCGTCCCTGCGGAAGAACAGAAAGGCGATGGTGCCGAACAGGACGATGCCGGAAATCGAGAGGATCACGTTCTGCTCCTCGGGAGGGGGGACGGGGACGGTGTTACGGAAAGTGCGTTAATCGTGACAAAAAGTAATAGATGATGGAACGGTGCAAATGGGTGGTTTCCCGTTCAACGTCGCCCTGGAGTTCGGGCGAAGGCGGGCGGACCGGCCGGGGTGGGGCCGTGTCCCGCGCAGTTCCGGTGCGGCGAGGCATTCCCGCCGGGTGGGCGGGAGGTTTCCGGGGGGTCGGGGAAGTTCGCCCGGATGGCCGCCGTCCGAGGGCCGTCATCCGCCATCCGGACGCGCGCTGGCCGGGCCCGGCGCCCGGCCGCTACGGTGCGGTACGCGCAGCTCCTCCAGCCGCACCCCGTCAGCGACACTCCTCCACCGTGGCCCTGCCGCCTGCGCAACCCGCAGAACCCGCAGAGCCCGCAGACCGGAAAGGCCGCCCGCCATGACCGACGCCGCCGACCAGCAGCCCGCCGACGCCCCCGTCGCCCCCGACGCCGAGGTGATCGCCCTGGCCGGAAAGCTCTTCGACGCCGCCCGCGCCGGCGAGACCGACGCCCTGGCCGCCTACGTGGACGCCGGTGCGCCCGCCGACCTCACCAACGACCGCGGCGACACCCTGCTCATGCTCGCCGCCTACCACGGCCACGCCGCCACCGTCGAAGCCCTGCTGACGCGCGGCGCCGACCCGAACCGCGCCAACGACCGCGGCCAGACCCCGCTCGCCGGCGCCGTCTTCAAGGGCGCCGAGGACGTGCTGACCGTCCTGCTGGACGGCGGCGCCGACCCCGCCGCCGGCACCCCGAACGCCGTCGACACCGCGCGGATGTTCGGCAAGGACGAGCTGGTCGCCCGTTTCGAGGCCCGCTGACCCAGGTCGTAGGCTCTTCCCTCATGAAGAGCACCACCATGGAGGCCGGAACCGTCGAGTTCCGTGTCACCGGCTACGCCCACCCCGACGCCCAGGCCCTGTCGGCGGAGGTGCAGCAGGAGTACGTCCGCCGCTACGGCGACCCCGACGAGACCGTGCTGCACCTCGACGACTTCGACTCGCCGGCCGGCCTGTTCCTGGTCGCCTACCTCGACGGCCGACCGGTCGCCTGCGGGGGCTGGCGGGCCAAGCAGGCCGGGCCGGACGGGCTGCGCGACGGCGACGTCGAGCTGAAGCGGATGTTCGTGGTCCCCGCCGCCCGCGGCCGCGGCCTGGCCCGGGCGGTACTGCGCCGCCTGGAGCAGACCGCCGCCGAGGCCGGACGCACCCGCGTCATCCTGGAGACCGGCACCGAGCAGCCCGAGGCCGTGGCGCTGTACGGGTCCGAGGGGTACGCGGCGATCCGGAAGTTCGGCATCTACCGCGACCACCCGCAGAGCATCTGCCTCGGCAAGGAACTTCCCGCGGCGGCCTGACCGGCCCGCCCGCCGGGTAGGCTCACGACACCTCTGAGGGGGGACGATGAGCCAGCAACCGCCAGGAGCCGACCGGCTCCCCGCCCTGGCCGCGCCCGGCGGGGAGCTGGACCGGCTGGTCCGGGGCGGCGTGCGCACCGTCGGGGCCGGCGCCGTCTGGGCCGTCGGCGATGCCGGGGGGACGCTCGGCGGCGGCGCGCACGGCGTGCTCGGGCGGGGCCCGTACGCCCGGCTCGCCCCCGGGCCGGACACCCGGTACGACCTCGCCAGCCTCACCAAGATCATCGCCCTCTGGCCCTGCGCCGGAGTGCTCCGGCAGGCCGGGCGGCTTCCGCTCGACGAACCGCTCGGCCACTGGTGGCCGCCCGCCTCCGGGCATCCCGTCGGATCAGTGACGATCCGTCAACTCCTCGCGCACACCGCCGGAATGCTCCCGCGCACCGGATTCGAGCAGCGCTACGGACGCGACCTCGCGGCGATCCGGGCCGGGGTGATCGCCGCCCCGCTGCACCGCGCCCCCGGCACGGTCGTCGAGTACACCGACCGCGCTGCCGTCCTGCTCGGCTACCTCGTCGAGGACCTCGGCGGCGCGCCGCTGGACGAGCTCGCCGCCCGCTGGATCTGGCGGCCGCTCGCCATGGCCGACACCCGGTACGGGCCACTCGGCCCCGCCGACACCACGCGCACCGCGCCCACCGAGTACGACCCGCAGACCGGGAGCCACCTGTGCGGCGTCGTCCACGACCCCTCGGCCCGGCTGCTCGGCGGCGTCTGCGGCAACGCCGGGGCCTTCTCCACCGCCCGCGACCTCGCCCGCTTCCTCACCGCGCTGCTCACCCTGCCGCCCCAACTACCCTGGGGCGAGGCCTGGATCGCCGAGTCACTGCGCGAACAGACCGGCGGCCTCGCCCCCGCCCGCGGCCTGTCCTGGCTGCACGCCCCCGGCACCGACCCCGCCGAGGGCGCCTTCGTCCACTACGGCTTCACCGGCACCGGCATCTGGATCTCCCGGCGGCTCGGCCGCTGGGCGCTGCTGCTCACCAACAAAGTCCACTACGACCGCGGCATCCAGCCTCTGACCGACCTGCGCAACGCCTACCGGCGGGCGGTCTTCGGGTAGGGGCTCTCGTGCGTCGAGTACCCGATCGGGTGGATTAGGTACGAACCGCCGGATCCGGCACGGGGGTTGCGGCAGAGTGGCCACCGCGACGGGGCACCGGCGGAGGAGGCGCGATGACGGACACCTGGCTCTCGGAACAGGATTGGCTGGCCGGGCTGCTGCGCGCCTACGTCGGCTGCAGCGTGCTGCTCACCGGCGAGGGCGGCGACGTCCTGCTGCTGAAGGCCAGTTACCGCGCCCAGTGGCAGTTCCCCGGCGGCGGGATGGACCCGGGCGAGGGTCCCGCCGAATGCGCCGCCCGCGAGCTGCGCGAGGAGACCGGGCTGGTGGCCGGCGAGCTGCGGCTGCTCGTCGTCGAGTGGCGCGATCCGATCCCCGGTCAGGGTGAACACGCCCACCCCGCCGTGCAGTTCATGTTCGACGGCGGAACGGTCGCGGCCGGCGCGACCATCCGGGTGCAGGCCGAGGAGATCGCCGAGTACGGGTACTTCACCCCCGCCCGGGCGGCCGCGCTGCTGCACCCCTGCGCGGCGCGCCGGCTCACCCGGGCCCTGGCGGCCCGGCGCACCGGCGCCACCGCGCTGCTGCACTCCACGGGATACGTCGGCTGACGATCCGTCAAGCGCGCAGGTCCGTCGGACCCGTCAGACCAGCGTGCTCCAGTAGTACCAGAACCGGTTGAGGATCAGCAGCGCGATCACCGCCGCCCACAGCACCGGCACCGCCCAGTGGTAGCGCGCCGCCTCCCGCACGATGGGCCGCAACCGCGGACCCACCGGGATCACCCCCGTCCGGAGGTTGTGCAGCGTCGTGTACCAGAACAGCGCCACCACCGTCGCCCACACCACCATGCAGTACGGGCACAGCGCGCCGATCCGGTACAGCGCCTCGTCGATCAGCCAGTGCACGAACACCACCCCCAGCAGGGTGCCCGCGTGCAGGCCCAGCCAGAACCAGCGCCGGTACGCGGCACCGGCCAGCAGCCCCGCCCCGACCGCCGCCAGCGCGCCGAAGGCGGCCAGCCCGAGCAGCGGGTTCGGGAAACCGAAGACCTCCGCCTGCTCGGTGCGCATCACCGAACCGCAGCTGATCACCGGATTGATGTTGCAACTGGGGACGTAGGACGGATTCTCCAGGATGCGGAGCTTGTCGAAGGTCAGGACGGCCGAGGCGGCCAGCCCGATCAGCCCGCCCAGGAACAGCAGCAGGGAGAACACCCGGCCCGCGCCGACCGGCGCACGGCCGGCGTCGCCGGGGACGGAAGAGGAGAGGTGCACAGAGGTAGCGGCGGTCATGGCAGCGCACTCCGGTGGCTGGGAGGAGCCGGCCCGGCCGGGGTTCGGCCGGGCCGGTGGTGCCGTGCTTACTTCAGGCCGGCGGCCTGCTTCACCTGGGCGGTGAACTGCTCCGGCGTCACCGTGGACTGGCCGCTGAACAGGGTGATCGGCTTGCCGTCCACCTTGACCGTCGGGGTGCCCGTCACCCCGCTGCCGTTGAACGCCTCCGCGACCTTCGCCGCCCACGGCGCGTACGTCTTGTCGGTGACGGCCTTCACGAAGGCGTCCGTCTTCAGCCCGGGCACCTGGCGGGCCAGGTCGAGGATGCGGTTGACGTCGCCGAAGTCGTCCTTCCGCTCGTCGGGCTGGTTGGCGTACAGCACGTCGTGGAACTGCTTGAACTTGTCCACGCCCTCGTTGAGCGCGGCGCCCGCGGCGGCCAGCGCGGTGCGCGAGCCCTTGCCGCCGAGGGCGTTGTCCAGGAACGCCGCCAGGTGGAACTCCACCTTGATCGAGCCGTCCTCGGTCAGCTTCTTGACCGCCTCGCCGTTCGCCGCCTCGAAGTGCTTGCAGACCGGGCAGCGGAAGTCCTCGTACACCTCCATGGTGTGCGGGGCGTCGGCCTTGCCGTAGGTGATCACCGTGCCGCCCGGGCCGGAGGCGTTCGCCGGGACGACCAGCTCCGTCGGCGCGGACGCATCGGCCGCCGCCTTCGAGTCCTTCTTGCCGGACGCCGAGTTGATCGCGACCGCCGCTCCGCCCGCGAGGGCGAGCACCGCGACGGCGGACACCGCCACGACGATCCGCTGACGGCGCTTCGACGCCGCCTGTTCGATGCGCTGCGCCTCCTGGATCCGCTCACGGGCACTGATGCGCTTGGCCTGCTGCTTGCTGGGGGTCTGAGCCATGGAAGGCAACTCCTGTACGCGGCGCGCGGATGCGCGCGGGAAACCGCACCGGGTGCGGCGGGGTCGGTGAACGCGGGAGTTGTGCGCGCTGCCTGCGGACGAACGTGCGCGGCGGCCCCGGAAGGCCTCGGGCGGGTCAGCAGACAGGCGCGAGAACCGGCGGACCACGCCGGGGAGCCGGGCTCAGCACCACGTCCTCGCGGCGCGGCCGCACGCGGTCCGACACCGGCAGCGGCACCCGCAGCACCGGTCGAACCGGAGCCGGGAGCAGCAGCAGGACCAGGGCGCGCAACGGGCGGGCCAGCGACTGGCGCAGCGCGCGCAGCGACCGGGCCAGGCCCGACAGGGCGGCGTCGCCCAGCCGCAGCCAGGCGGCGGCGGCCAGCGCGATCACCAGGTGCACCAGCAGGAGCAGCACCTGGGTCGCCGCCGGGGCCAGCGGCCCCACGTGGCCCAGCGGACCGGCCAGCAGCGACCCGTCCACCGAACCGCCGCCACACACCAGCAGGTTCACACCGCGCGCGGGCACGTGCTCGGACAGGATCGGCCCACAGCCGGCCTGCCCCAGGTTGAACGTCGTGTTGAGCAGCAGCTCGACCGGCACCAGCACACCGGAGATGTGCAGCAGCCGCCGCTCCCCGCCGGCCAGCGCGGCCGCGACCAGGAAGACGACGGCGGTCGCGGCCGCCACCAGCGAGAGCGGCAGCGGGCGACCCGTGATGACCACCTGGCCCAGCGCGGACAGCGGCACGGCGAGCGCGGTGAACACCGCGGCCCGCAGGGCCCTGATCGCATGGGTGGAGGTCGTCACGTCCCGGAGTATGCCACGACGCTTACATCCGGCACGAGGGCGCGTACCCGGGGAGTCGAAGCGTTGCCCGCCGGAGGCCGTTCGTTCACCCGGGGCCTGTGCGTCAAGGCCGGTAGGCAGAGCAGCGGAGCTGTCGTGGAAGAGGTCACTCCAGGACCTCCTCCACGACAGCTCCGCTGCCGGAGCGGGCTGCCGGACCACGGACGGTCGGGGGCGCGGGCTCCTGGCGGGGTGGGGGGAGGGCTCAGATGATCTGGATACCGGGGGCGAACAGGTCGGTGTTCAGGTTCTGGTTGTTCTCCCCGCCGGTGGTGTCGTCGATGGCGGAGGACCAGACGTTGCCGGTGGGGGCACCGGGCGATGCCGTGATGATGACGCTGACGGCCTGTTCGGCGCCGGGCGGAAGGCCCAGCAGCGGGGTGATGGTGCAGTCCTCGATCTCCGAGACGGTCGGGTCGGTGGGGTCGTTGAACAGCGTGGTGCAGGTCATCGGGCTGCCGAAGGCGACTTCCTTGAACCGGACGTACGGCGGCAGGGAGAAGACCAGACGGATCGGCTGGTGGGCGGTACCGGCGTTCTTGTCGTTGCCGGCCACGAAGTGCAGGATGCCGTCGGTTCCGTCGGCGTAGACCGCGCCGGTGGGAGGGCGGAGGTAGAGCGCGGGGGAGGTGTCGACGGTGGGGGCGGGCGGTGCGCCGTTGATGTTGACGCCGGGGGTGATGATCGCGTCGGTCGGGTCGGTGACGGTGTCGCCGCCCGGGACGGGCAGTGCCGAGGCGGTGCCCCAGGAGGCGACCTTCGGGGTGGGCGGGGTGCCGGTGGGCGCGTCGATGGTGACGGTCAGGGTGGTGCTGGCGCCGGCGGACAGCGGGGAGAGGGTGCACTCCAGGACTTCCGGGACCAGCCGGTCGGGGTTGCTGTAGCGCTTGGCGCAGGAGACGATGCCGGGCCCGGACGGCAGCGGGGTGTCGATGTTGACGAAGATCGGGGAGGTGTAGCGGAACGTGATGTTGCTGGTGCCGTTGTCGGCACTGACGTTCGTCAGGGTGAACGTCTGGGTCGTGGTGGTCGGGCCCGGGGTGACCACGGCCTCGGAGGCCGACAGCGCCAGGTCGATCACGGTCGGGGCCAGTGGTCGGGCCGGGCCGGGCCGGCCGGCGGCGGGCGTTGCGGACAGGCTCACCGTCATGGCTGCGGCAATCGCCGCCGTCAGTCCGAAGCGCTTGAACATCGATTCACACCTGTGCCTTCCATGTGGGAGTGAGAGCAGGGCGTACAGCAGTTGCCCATTCTGATTCGCGCACGAAGGATGTGAAGCTCCCACGACCACGGAAGGCGAAGAACTGCCACCAACGGGGGAACGGCCCGCTGCTGGAACCGCCCGGGCGACGGCTGGTCGGGCAGCCCGCCGCCGGGTTCACTAGCCTGGAAGGCGTTCCAGGCGACCCCGACGAGGGGGTGAACGCTCATGGCGCGACCCACCGCCACGGTGGGGCAGGTGCTGCTGGACCGCATCGGGGCCCAGGCGGCGGTGCTGGCAGGCCTCGACGACGCCGTCCGGGCGGACGAACCGGACGCGGTGCACCGGATGCGGGTCGCCTGCCGACGGCTGCGCAGCGCCCTGCGGACCTTCCGGCGGCTGTTCGCCCCCGGGGCCACCGACCACCTGGTCGCCGAACTGCGCTGGCTCGCGGCCGCCCTCGGCCGCGCCCGGGACGGCGAGGTGCTCGCCGAGCGGCTGGCAGCCCAGGCCCGGGCACTGCCCGCCGAGTGCCGGCCGGAGCGAGTCGCGGCGGAGCTGGAGCGGTGGGGACGGGCCGAGTACCGGCAGGCCTGGCCGGAGGTGCTCGCGGCCCTCGACAGCCCGCGCCGCCGCGCCCTCGCCGACGCCCTCGCCACCCTTCTCGCCGACCCCCCGCTGCGCCGCCGGGCCGCCCGCGCAGCCGTCCCCGAGCTGGCCCGGATCGCCGAACGCGAGCAGCACCGCACCGGCGAGCGCGTCCGGGCGGCCCTGGACGCCGGGGCCGGGCCCGCCGAGCAGCGCGACCGCGCCCTGCACGAGGCCCGCAAGGCCGCCAAACGCGCCCGTTACGCCGGCGAGACCGCCGCCCCGGCGGTCGGCGCGGCCGCCGAGCGGTACACGGACCGGATGAAGGCCGTCCAGGAACTGCTGGGCGAGCACCAGGACGCCGTGATCGCCGCCGACACCCTCACCGGGCAGGCCGCCGAGAGCGGCGAGCCCTTCGGCCTCGGGGCGCTCTACGCCCGCCAGCTCGCCGCCGCCGAGACGGCCCGGGCCCGCTTGCCCCAGGTGTGGGCCCGGGCGGCGCGGCGCACATTGCTGCGGTTCGGCTAGGTCGAACCTAGGCCGGCGCCGCGTGGGCCGGGGCCGCGTCGTGGGCGGCGGCGAGGGCGTGGCGGGCCCGGTCGGTCGGGAGCCCGGTCGGTCGGGGCGGCTCCGGCGGCGCCGTACGGGGGTCGGTGCCGTCGGGCCTACTCCGGCGCCGGTTCCAGCCCGGCCGACCGGGCGGCGGTGCGGAGCAGGGCGCGGAGCATGGGGGTGGTGAGGCGGCCGGTGTTGGTGTTGCGCGGGCTCACGTGGTAGCAGCCGTACAGCTGGAGGGCGGGGCCGCCGTCGGTGGCGGGGAGGACGGCGAGGGCGCCGTGGCCGAAGGCGGGCCGGGGCCGGGGGACCTGCCAGCCGGCCTGCGCGAGGGCGGGCAGGAGGGCCTGCCAGGCGAAGCCGCCGAGGGCGACGACGGTCCGTACGGTGGGGCGCAGCAACTGGAGTTCGCGGGTGATCCAGGGGCGGCAGGTGTCGCGTTCGGCGGTGCTGGGCTTGTTGTCGGGCGGGGCGCAGCGGACCGGGTCGGTGATGCGGACGCCGTGCAGGCGCAGGCCGTCGCCGTACCGGACGGACTCGGGGCGGTTGGCGAGCCCGAGGTCGTAGAGCGCCGCGTAGAGCAGGTCGCCGGACGGGTCGCCGGTGAAGATCCGGCCGGTGCGGTTGGCGCCGTGGGCGGCGGGGGCGAGGCCGACCAGGACGAGCGGGGCGTCGGGCGGGCCGAAGCCGGGGATCGGGCGGGCCCAGTAGTCCCAGTCCAGGTAGGCGCGGCGCTTGGTGCGGGCGGTCTCCTCGCGCCACTGGACCAGGCGCGGGCAGGCCCGGCAGTCGGTGACGACGCGGTCCAGCGCGGTGAGCGAGGTGGCGCGGGCGGCGGCCTCGGCGGGGTGGCGGGGGTGGCCGGGGTCGTCGGCGGCGGACTGCGGCATGGCCACGATCCTAGGGCTCGCGCCCGGCCCGTACCGAGCTTGCACCGGTCCCGCGTCGGCCCTGCGTCGGCCCTGCGCCGGCCTGCCCGGGCAGGCGTAGCGTTGAATCAGCTGCTCCGGCGGCCCCCGGCTGGGCCGGGTCGGCGACGGCCGGGGCTGGCTGGTGCGCGAGGAGGCCTCGCCGAGGCCGCAAGGAGGCCGCGATGATCGTCGATGCGGTGCTGGGTGCCATCGGGGGGCTGGTCGGGCTGGGGGCGATCTGGGCCGGCCTGAGTGTCCGGGTCGTCCAGCAGTTCCAGAAGGGAGTGGTGTTCCGCTTCGGCCGGGTGCGCAGGGAGGTGCGCGAGCCCGGGCTGGTGGCGCTGCTGCCGATCGCGGACAAGCTGCGCAAGGTGAACGTGCAGATCGTGACGATGCCGATCCCGGCGCAGGAGGGCATCACCCGGGACAACGTGACCGTCCGGGTGGACGCGGTGGTGTACTTCCGGGTCGAGGACCCGGTGAGGGCGACCGTCAACGTGCAGGACTACCACTTCGCGATCTCCCAGGTGGCGCAGACCTCGCTGCGCTCGATCATCGGCAAGAGCGAGCTGGACGACCTGCTGGCCAACCGCGAACCGATCAACCAGGGGCTGGAGTTGATGATCGACAGCCCGGCGCTGGGCTGGGGCATCCAGATCGACCGGGTGGAGATCAAGGACGTCGCGCTGCCGGAGTCGATGAAGCGCTCGATCGCGCGGCAGGCGGAGGCCGAGCGGGAGCGGCGGGCGCGGATCATCACGGCGGACGGCGAGTACCAGGCCTCGGCCCGGTTGTCGGAGGCGGCGGCGGTGATGAGCGCGACCCCGGCGGCGCTCCAACTGCGGTTGCTGCAGACGGTGGTGGAGGTGGCGGCGGAGAAGAACTCGACGCTGGTGCTGCCCTTCCCGGTGGAGCTGCTGCGCTTCCTGGACAGCGCGACGGACAACCAGCAGCGGGCCGCGGTGAATGCCGCGGCGGCAGCGGCGAAGGCCGCCGAACGGGCCGCCGTGGAGCGGGAGGAGGCGGCGAAGGCGGAGGTCGAGCAGGACCGGTTGCAGCACGAACTCCCGCCGCTGGAGGAGGTGTTGGACCAGTCTCCGCTGTCAGGAGCGGACGCACCGGGCGGGCCCGCGGAGCCGGACCAGGCGGCCTGACCGGTGCCCGGTGGCGGCCTCCGCGGGCCCGGACCAGGATGGAACAGGGGGCGGAAGCCAGGCCAGGAGGCGGGATCATGACCAGAGCCAGCGACATCATGCACCCGGGCGCGGAGTGCATCCGCGAGCACGAGACGCTCGCCGCCGCCGCCCGGATCATGCGGGAACGACACGTCGGCGCGCTGCCCATCTGCGGGGAGGACGACAAGCTGCTGGGCATCGTGACCGACCGCGACATCGTGCTGCGCTGCGTCGCCGAGGGCCGGGACCCGGCCGGGGTGACGGCGGGCGAGCTGGCCCTGGGCCGGCCGATGACGGTGGAGGCGGACGAGGACGCGGAGCAGGTGCTACGGGTGATGGAGCAGTACCGGGTGCGTCGGCTGCCGGTGATCAACCACCCGGATCACAAGCTGGTCGGGATGATCAGCGAGGCGGACATCGCGCGCGGGCTGCCGCAGGCCCGGGTCGCGGAGTTCGTGTCGGCGGTCTGCGCGGAGGAGGCGCCCGCGGAGGAGGCGGCCAAGGCCGGGACCTGACCGCGCCGGAGCGTGACGACGCCGGGGTCTGACGACGGCGGCGGCTCAGGGGCGCGGCGAATGCTCAACGCCCGCGACCTGTTCGCGCCACCGATCGAATCCGGTGGTAACTTTGGTTGTCATGTGATGATTCGTTAACTATGGTTGTCGCATGACGGCGATCGAGATCACCCCCGAGGAACGGTCCGAACTGGCCAGGGCGCTCGGTGACGCCCTGAACCCCCTTGCCAGGGCTGTGCGTTCGCGCGAGACCGGACTGCCCGAGGATCGGATGTGGGGCGCGGACCCAGTCGATGCCACGCTCTCCGTCCTCGCTGCCTGGAAGGTGCTGGACACGGAGGTCAAGCGGCTGACCGCGATCGCGGCGGCGACCGCGGGCTCCTACGGCGCGAGCTACGAGCAACTGGGTGCGGCCTGGGGCATCACCCGGCAGGGCGCCCGGAAGAAGTGGCCGCAAGCCCGCCCGGTGGCGCCGCAGGGCACGCTCGAACTGTTCGGTGGCACCGCTGAGTTGGAGCAGGATGCGGAATCCGGCGGCTGGCGTTGGGCGGGTGTCGGCGCCGACGGCGCGCGCGGTGCGGCTGACCGTGGCTACCCGACGAAGGAGGAGGCCGCGGCCCGCGCCGGGGCCTTCCTCGGAGAGCACGCCGCGCCCTAATCGCGCTTCCGAAGCGCCCCGGCGATCAGTTCCGCCAGGTGCAGGGCCTGGCGGCCCTGGGCGAGTTGGGCGATCTGGGTGCGGCAGCTGAAACCGTCGGCCAGGACCACCGTGCCGGGGGCGGCGGCCCGGACCTCGGGGAGCAGGACGCGCTCGGCGATCGCCTCGGACACTTCGAAGTGGCCGCGCTCGAAGCCGAAGTTGCCGGCCAGGCCGCAGCAGCCGGAGTCCAGCACCCGGTTGTGCAGGCCGAGCCTGGCCTCGACCCGGCGGTCGGCGGCGCTGCCGAGGACGGCGTGCTGGTGGCAGTGGGTCTGGGTGACGGCGTCCAGCGGGACCTGGGGGAGCGGGGCGTCGGAGGCGTACTGGTCGAGGAACTCGGCGAAGGTGCGGGTGCGTTCGGCGAGCGGGCGGCCGTCCGGGCCGAGCAGTCGGGGCAGGTCCTCGCGCAGGGCGGCGGTGCAGCTCGGGTCCATCCCGACCACCGGGGTGTCGGCGGGCAGCCCGGCGTCGGCCAGCGTCCGCAGGCTGCGCCGCAACACCCGGCGGGCGGTGCCGAGTTGGCCGGTGGAGTACCAGGTCAGGCCGCAGCAGACCGGGCCGGCGGGCAGCCGCACGTCGAAGCCCAGGTGTTCCAGCACCTCGACGGCTGAGCGCAGCACGTTCGGCTGGAGGTGGTCGGAGAAGGTGTCCGGCCACAGCAGCACCGGCCGTGCCCCCGCCGGGGCCGGGTGCGCGGCGCGGTGGCGGCGGTACCAGCGGGTGAAGGTCTCGGGCGGGAGGACCGGCAGCACCCGGCGCCGGTCGATCCCGCCGAGCCGCTTGAGCGGCCCGGCGGCCGGGGAGCGGGCGAGGGTGTTGGCGGCGCCGGGGGCGAGGGCGGCGGCCCGCAGCCAGAGCGGGAGCCAGCCCATCGAGTAGTGGGCGAGCGGGCGCGGGCGGTGCCGGTAGTGCTGGTGCAGGAACTCGGCCTTGTAGGTCGCCATGTCGACATGGACCGGGCAGTCGCTCGCGCAGCCCTTGCAGCTGAGGCAGAGGTCCAGGGCCTCCCGGACCTCCGTCGAGCGCCAGCCGTCGGCGATCGCCGCGCCGCCCTGGCGGCCGGGAGGTGCGGCCATGCCGCGCAGCATCTCGGCCAGCAGCCGGGCCCGGCCCCGGGTGGAGTGCCGCTCCTCGCCGGTGGCCATGTAACTGGGGCACATCACCCCGGTGTTCGGGTCCACGCACTTGGCGACGCCGACGCAGCGGTGCACGGCCTTGGCCAGGCTGCCGCCGTCCTGCTCGTACGGGAGGGCGAGCGGCAGCGGGCGGCGCGGGGCGGTGACGAAGCGCAGGTCGGCGTCGAGTGGGCGCGGGTCGACCAGGGCCCCCGGGTTGAGCAGGTGCTCGGGATCCCAGATCCGTTTGAACTCGCCGAACAGGGCGATCACTTCGGGCGGGTACATCCGGGGCAGCAGCTCGCCGCGGGCCTGCCCGTCGCCGTGCTCGCCGGAGAGCGAACCGCCGTAGGAGACCACCAGGTCGGCGGCCTGCTCCAGGAACTCCCGGAAGACCAGCACCCCGGCGGGGTCGTCCAGCGGGAAGTCGATCCGCAGGTGCACGCAGCCGTCGCCGAAGTGCCCGTACGGCACGCCGTGCAGGCTGTGCCGGCGCAGCAGGGCGCGCAGGTCCCGCAGGTAGTCGCCGAGGCGCTCGGGCGGGACGGCGGAGTCCTCCCAGCCGGGCCAGGCCTCGCCGCCGCCGGGCAGCCGGGTGACGATGCCGGCGCCCGCCTCCCGGACGGCCCAGAGCTGGCGCTGCTCGGCCGGGTCGGTGATGAGGGCGACGGAGGCGGAGCGCTCGCGGCGCACCGCGTCGGCGAGCCGGCGGGCGGCCTGGTAGGCCTCGACCGGGGTGGCGCCGCCGGTCTCCAGGAAGAGCCAGCACTCGCCCGCGGGCAGCCGGTCCAGCGCGGGCGGGCGGGGGCCGGCGGCGAGCAGCGCGGCGATCAGGTCGGCGGACATGCCCTCGGCGGTGAGCGGTCCGAGCGGCAGCAGCGCGGGGACGGCGTCGGCGGCGGCGCCCTCGTCGGGGTAGCCGGCCACCACCAGGGCGCGCGCGGGCGGCTCCTCGACCAGCCGGACGGTCGCGCCGAGCAGCACCGCGCAGCTGCCCTCGGTGCCGGTGAGCGCGCGGGCCAGGTCGTGGCCGTGCTCGGGGAGCAGGGCGTCCAGCGGGTAGCCGGAGGTGCGGCGGGGCAGCGCGGGCAGGCCCTGGCGGATGGTGGAGAGGTTGCGGTCGGTGAACTCCTGGAGCTGCCGGTGGAGTTCGCCGGGCCGCCCGGGCAGGGCGCGGAGCGCGGCGCGCTCCTGCGGGGTGAGCCGGCCGCCCACGGTCAGCTCGGTGCCGTCCGCGAGCAGCAGCTCCAGCCGCTCGACGTTGTCCGAGGTGCGCCCCCAGGCGAGCGAGTGCGAGCCGCAGGAGTCGTTGCCGATCATGCCGCCGAGGGTGCAGCGGCTGTGCGTGGACGGGTCGGGGCCGAAGCGCAGCCCGTACGGCCGGGCGGCGCGCTGGAGGTCGTCCAGCACGGTGCCCGGCTGGACCCGGGCGGTGCGGGCCTGCGGGTCGACGTCCAGGACGGCGCCGAGGTGGCGGCGGAAGTCCAGCACCACCGCACCCGGGCCGATCGCCTGCCCGCCGATGCTGGTGCCCGCCCCGCGCGGCACCACCGGCACGCCGTACCGGCGGCAGAGCGCGAGGGTGGTGCGGACGTCGTCGAGGTCGGCGGGTTTGACCACGCCGAGCGGCAGCTGCCGGTAGTTGGACGCGTCGTGGCTGTAGACGGTCCGTTCGGCAGTGCCGAAGCGGACCTCCCCGCGCAGCACGGCGGACAGTTCGCGGGCCAGCTCGGCCCCGGGGGCTGCGGACGGACGGCTCACCAGGGACCTCCGGGCGGGTGCGGCGACGGCTCCGGCCGATCATGGCAGCCGCGCGCCCGCAGGGGTACCGGCCACGGCCGGGGTACCGCCGATGGGGTGTCGGCGGGCGGCCGCCCGGCTGGGCCCCGCCGCCCGCGGAGGCGGGGCCGCGCACGTCCGGAGTCCGGTCACCGCCGCCCGGTGAGCGTGCCGCGGGCGATGTGGGAGAGCTTGGCCATCTCGAACGCCGGGTAGGCGCCGCCGGCCAGCAGCGAGAACTTGATCCCCTCGCGGCCGCCGGGCCGCCGGTGGCCGGGCGGCTGGAAGCGCCGGTGGTGCTCGGCGGCCCGGTGGAAGAACTGCGGCCGCTCGGCGCGGGTGACGCACCCGGCCAGGTCGAAGACGAACAGGTAGTGCCGGATCATCCGGACGAACAGCGCGTCCCGCACCGCGTACAGGTGCGGTTGGTCCTCCAGCAGCGCGAAGCTGCGCTCGTACTGGTCGAAGAGGTCGAAGACGCCGCTGCCCGGGGAACCGGTGGGGTGGACGGTCTCCCGGCGGCGCAGCTGCACGCACTCGCGCGCCAGCACGGCGACCCGGCGGGCGCCGAGCAGCGCGGCGTGCACCACCGGGATCTCCTCGTACCGGCCGTCGGGGAAGGCCAGCCGCAGCTCTTCCCAGTGGCCGCGGCGGATCAGCCGGTCCCAGACCAGCGGCGGCGCGCCGAACAGCGCGGGCTGGTCGAAGGGCTCGAGCACCTCGGGGCCGGCCTCGGCGAGCAGCGACTGCGCCCCGCCCGGCCAGTCCCGGTCGTTGTGCCGGCGGGAGTGGCCGAACAGCAGCAGGTCCACCGGGCCGGTCTGCCCGAGCCGGTCGGCGAGGTTGCGCAGCGCGTCCTGGGGCAGCTGGTGGTCGGCGTCCAGGAACAGCAGGTACTCGCCGGCCGCCCGCGCCGCCCCCGCGTTCCGGCTCACCCCGACCCCGACCGCCGCGTTGAGGTGCAGGACCGACAGCCGCGGGTGCCGGGCCGCGTACGCGTCGGCGAGCTCGCCCGCGGTGTCGGGGGAGCGGTCGGCGACCACGATCACCTCGACGTCCTGGAGGGACTGCGCGAGCAGCGAGTCCAGGCAGTCCGCGAGCTGTTTGTGCTGGTCGTAGGCGGGGAGCACGACGCTGATGAGGGGTGAGGGCATGACGCCGGAGCGTAAGAGGACGCGCTGACGGTGGCAAAGCCCTGACGGTGCGTAATACCGAGCAATCCCCGCCAAATCGTACGACCGTACGCCATATCTTCACGTGGCCTGCCGGACGCGTCCACGACAGCCGGAACGCGCCGGGGCCCGCGACGCGTGGTGCGTCGCGGGCCCGGGGTGCGTCGAGGCTCGGCAGCCTCGGTCTAGTACCAGTGGTGGTTCTGCCAGAACGACCAGGCGGCGCAGGGGCTGCCGTAGCGGGAGTTCATGTAGTCCAGGCCCCACTTGATCTGGGTGGCCGGGTTGGTGCGCCAGTCGGAGCCGGCCGAGGCCATCTTGCTGCCGGGCAGCGCCTGCACCAGGCCGTACGCGCCGGAGGAGGCGTTGACGGCGAGGTGGTTCCAGCTGCTCTCGCGGGACACGATGTTGCTGAAGCACTGGAGCTGGCCGGCCGGGACGAGCTGCGCGGCGATCTGCTGCGGGCTGCCGGTGAGGGCCGGGGCGCTGGTGAGGTTCTGGCGCGCCTGGGAGCGGGAGGCGGCGGCGTCCGCGTCGGCCTTGGCCTTGGCGTCCGCCTGGGCCTTCGCGTCGGACTCGGCCTGCGCCTGGGCGGCGGACTCCGCCTCGGCCTGGGCCTGCGCCTGGGCTTCCTGGGCGGCCTGGTCGGCGGCGGCAGCGGCAGCGGTGTCAGCCTGGGCCTGGTCGGCGGCCGCCTTGTCGTCCACCGTGACGGCGGCCGCGGGGGCGGCGGCCTCGGTGGTGTTCCCGGCCTGCGGGAGGGCGAGGGCGGCGGTGGCGGCGCTCGCGACGACGAGGGTGGCGATGCCGGTGATCAGGGAGTTGCGGCGGGCATGGCTGAGCTGCATGAAGCGGACAATCCTTTTCCGTCGGGGGCCGTGCCGGTGGCACCGGGTGCGGGGCATCGCACGGGCGCCCGGGTGAGCGGGGCCCGCGCGGCCGTCCGGGACGGCCGTGGCGCCCCGGGGGAAGTGGCGGGGCGGGTCGGCTGCGCGGCGGACGGGGCCGGCTGCGCTGCCTGGCGACGGGCCATTCTTGGCAGGGCCGGGGACGGGTGGCAAAGGCGGCTGCCACTACGGCTGGTAGTAGGCGCAGGGTGGGCGTGACGGGCCGCGGCCTTGATTTTGTGATGTTTTGTCCGACTTGCGTGTTTGTAGGTCGGAGGTCGGCGGCGTCAGCCGATCGTGCGGGTGCGAGTCGTGGTGGCCTGCGTTCTTCAGGGTGTTCCCAGCGTCCGGGGGAGGGGCGGCAGCCCTCGCCGAACGGCCGGCCGACGGCCCGGCCGCGGCCATCCACTATCGGGGGCAGTAGACGGCGAACCGCGTGTGGGCGGCCTCACACGTCCGACCGGCCGGGATCGGCGCAGGGTGACCGGCCGGTCACCGCTTCAGGAGGTCGCGTGCGGGTTTCCGGTGGCGGGTCGGGAGTCCGGCTCCGCCGCCGATTCCTGCCCCTGCTCCTGCCCCTGCCCCTGCTCCTGCCCCTGCCCCTGCTCCTGCTCCTGGTCCTGGTCCTGGTCCTGCTCGTCCGCCAGGGCCGCCTCGCGGACCGGATCGAGGGCGAGGCCGCGGGCCAGGTCCCGGGCCAGCAGGGTGGCGCCCGCGACGGCCCCCGGCATGGCGAGCACCGTCACCAGCGGAACCAGGAACGCCAGGATCAGCGGCGTGCCGAAGCCCAGCGCCAGCCCGAGCCGGGCGCGCAGCAGCCGGATCCGCTCGCGCTGCGGCACCCCGCGCCGCTGGAGGGCGACGGCGACGAGCTCGACGGTCAGGAAGAAGCCGGACACCAGGAAGCCCAGCGCCGGCACCACCGTCTGCCCGACCACCGGGATGAAGCCGCAGGCGAACAGCACCACGCCGAACGCGGCCACCCGCACCAGGACATGGGCGCTGTCCCGTACCGCGATCGCCAGTTCGCGCCACAGCGGCGACTCCGGCGGGGCGGGCGCACCGCCCTCGGTCTCGTCGACCTTCGCGGACAGCGCCTCGTAGAAGGGCTGCCCGACCAGCAGGGTGACGGCGGTGAAGGTGAGCAGTGAGAGCAGCAGGCCGCCGCCGAAGGCGATCGCGGCGAGCGCGTCGCGCAGCAGGCCCTGCCAGGGCGAGCTCCAGTGGTCGGCGAACGGGGTGGCCCAGTCGGCGAGGTCCTTCGACCAGCCGCCGAGGAAGACGAGCGCGACGGCGTACCCGGCCAGGGTGAGCAGTGCGGGCAGCATGCCGAAGCCCCACCAGCGGCCGTGCCGGCCCACCCACTTCTGGCCCCCGACCAGGTACTTCATCCCCGCCACAAGATCTCGCATGGGCGATCACCCTAGGGGTTCCCCGTCCGGAACCCCGCATTGCCGTGTTCCTGCCAGTTTCGACCGGCAGGGCCGGGCCCCTCCTGCCGTGACGCGTGCGGGGCCACCCTCGGTGCTCCCCGACCTGTCGATGGAGGAACCTGATGAAGCGTCAATTCGGAAGATTCATCGTTCTGTTGCCCGCACTGGTGCTCGGCGCCGGCGCGCTGGTGCTGCCCGCCGCCGCCTCACCCGCCCCCTCGACGTCGTCGCCGGGCGTGGTCGGCGGCACGCGGGCGGCGCAGGGCGAGTTCCCGTTCGTGGTGCGGCTCTCGATGGGCTGCGGCGGTGCGCTCTACACCCCGCAGATCGTGCTCACCGCCGCCCACTGCGTCAACGGCACCGGCGCCGACACCGGCATCACCGCGACCGCCGGCGCGGTCGACCTGCGCAGCGGCAGCGCGGTCAAGGTCCGCTCGACGTACGTCTACCAGGCGCCCGGCTTCTCCGCCGCGGAGAGCGGCGACGACTGGGCGCTGATCAAGCTGGCCTCGCCGGTCGGCGGCAGCCAGGTGAGCACGCTGCCGACCACCGACTCCACCACCTACGACAACGGCACCTTCACCATCATGGGCTGGGGCGCCGCGACCGAGGGCGGCGCGCAGCAGCGCTACCTGCTCAAGGCCACCGTGCCGTTCGTCGACGACGCCTCCTGCGCCAACGCCTACCCGAGCCTGAACAGCGCGGCCTCGCTCTGCGCGGGCTACGTCGACCAGGGCGGCGTCGACACCTGCCAGGGCGACTCCGGCGGGCCGATGGTCCACCGGGACGCGGCCGGCCGCTGGGTCCAGGTCGGCATCGTGAGCTGGGGCAACGGCTGCGCCCGGCCCGGCTACCCGGGCGTCTACACCAAGGTCAGCACCTACGCGGCCGACATCGCCGCGGCGGCGGCCGGGCTCTGACGCCGACCGCCGGAGAGCCGGAGAGCCGGAGAGCTGGAGGGTCGGAGCGCCCGGGGGATCCCCGCCGGGCGCTCCGGCGCGTCAGTCGTCAGCCGCCCGCCGTCCGTGCCGGCCCCCGGCGGTCAGCGGTCAGCGGTCAGCGGTCAGCCGTCCGCCGGGGGCCGGTGCGCCGTCGAACCGCCCAGCCAGGCCCGGGCCCGGCGCCGCTCGTAGGCGATCCGGCCGGTGGCGTCCGGCGGCAGCCGGGAGAGGACGGCGGCCGCGGCCTCGTGGCGCCCGGCCCGGGCGTACGCCCCGGCGAGGCGGCCGGCGACCAGCGCGTGGTCGTGCGGGTGGGCGGCCTGGTCCAGGCGCCCCAGGGCGGCGCCCAGGTGGGCCACCGCCGCGTGCGCGTGGGCGGTGTGGCCGGTGCGGACTGCGAGGTCCCGGTGGCAGGTGCCGTGGGCGACGCCCAGCACCAGGGCGGCCCGGGAGGCCCCGGGCGCCGGCTCGCCGGCCCGCAGGGCGGCCTCGGTCAGCCGTTCGGCGTCCGCCAGCGCCCGCCACGTCTCGGGCGCCGCGCCGGCCAGCGCGTGGGCGTGCGCCTGGGCGAGGGCGGCCCAGGCGCGCAGGCCGGGCAGGGTGCGGGCGGTGGCGTGGGCGGCCTCGGCCAGGGCGAGCGCGGTGGCCGGGTCGCCGCTCCACCAGTGCAGGGTGCTCTGCCGGGCGAGCAAGGCGGCCGCGGTCGGCTGGTCGTCGGCGGCGCGGGCCCACTCCAGTCCGGCCGCGTACCAGCCGAGCGCGCGGGTGCGGCGGTCCCCCTCGAAGTGGGCCCAGCCCGCGAGTTCGGCGTAGCGGGCGGCGAGCGAGCGGACGGCGGGGGCGGTTTCGCGCGGAGCGGCGTGCTGCCAGGCGGCCAGGGTGCGGGCGTGGTGTTCGAGGACGGTGGCGAGCTGTTCGCCGCCGGTGTGGGTGGCGGCCGCGCGGTAGACGTCGAGCAGGTGGCCGAGCACGGCGAAGGTGGCGGCGTTGGGCCGGCTCGGCGGGGGCCCGGTGCCGCTCCCGCCGAGGGGTGGCAGGGCGGGGGCGGCGAGTTCGCCGAGGTGCTCCCGCTCCTGTCGGACGGGCTGCCAGAGGGCTGCCAACTCGCCGCCGGTGAGCAGGAGTTCGTCGGCCCGGGCGGGGAGGCCCGGGGGTGGCCAGCGGCGGGCGTTCTCCACTCGGCTGATCAGTGAGTTGTGGTAGCCGAGCAGGCGGCCGAGTTCGGCCTGGCTGAGTCCGCGGGCCTCGCGCCAGTGGCGCAGCCGGTGGCCGAAGCGCAGGCGCGCGGACGCGGGGGCGGGGAGGGGTGGCAAGGGGTCTCCCGGGGGGTGGGGGAGCGCTCGTGGGGGAGCGCCATGCCCAGGTATCCCCTTTGACGTGCCATTGTCAAGCCGTGGTTCGCATCCCCCGAACGGCACCGGGCCCGGGAGCCTCCGCAACGGCTCCCGGGCCCGGCACTGTCGCGCGGCGCGGACGGGTCAGGACTCCGCCGCCACCGCGGCCCGCCGCCGTCGGCCCACCACGGCCGAGGCCGCGAGCACGATCGCCGCGGCGACCAGCGACAGGTACATCTGCTTGCGCCCGTCGGCGTCGGTGAACATGTACGCCACCACGAACCCGATCATGCCGATGGCCGTCCAGGTCAGATAGGGGTACAGCCACATGCGGACGGTCAGCCGCTCGGGAGTCTCCCGCTCGATGATCCGGCGCATCCGCAGCTGGGAGAAGCAGATCACCAGCCAGACGAACAGCGCAACCGCGCCGGAGGAGTTGAGCAGGAACGCGAACACCGTGTCCGGCGAGGTGTAGTTGAAGAACACCGCGACGAAGCCGAAGACCACCGACGACAGGATGGCCACCCGCGGCACGCCCCGCTTGGTCACGGTCGCGAAGGCCTTGGGCGCGTCCCCGCGCTGGCCGAGCGAGAAGGCCATCCGGGAGGCCGTGTACATCCCGGAGTTGAGGCAGGACAGCACGGCCGTCAGCACGATCACGTTCATCACCTGGCCGGCGCCCGGGATGCCCACGTGCTCCAGCACCGCCACGTACGGGCTGCCCTTGACGGCGTCCGAGTCCCACGGCAGCAGGGTGACCACGAGCAGGATCGAGCCCAGGTAGAAGATCCCGATGCGCCAGATCACGCTGTTGGTGGCCTTGCTGACCGCGCGCTCCGGGTCCTCCGACTCGCCCGCGGCCAGGGTGACGATCTCGCTGCCCATGAAGGCGAAGACCACCGTGAGCATGCCGGTGAACACCGCGCCCACGCCGTGCGGCAGGAAGCCGCCGTGGCCGGTCAGATTGCTGGTGCCGACCGCGTGGGTGCCGGGCAGCAGGCCGAAGACGGCGAGCGTGGCGATCACCAGGAACGCGGCGATCGCCACCACCTTGATCCCGGCGAACCAGAACTCGAACTCGCCGTAGGAGGCCACCGAGAACAGGTTGGTGGCGGTGAGCACCGCCATCACGAGCAGTGCGAACGCCCACTGCGGCACGCCGGGCATCCAGGCGTTGAGGATCTTCGCGCCGGCGGTCGCCTCCACCGCGAGCACCACGACCCAGAAGAACCAGTACAGCCAGCCGATGGTGAACCCGGCCCAGCGGCCGAGCGCGCGGTCCGCGTACGCCGAGAACGAGCCGCTCTGCGGGTCGGCCGCCGCCATCTCGCCGAGCATCCGCATCACCAGCACGACCAGCACACCGGCCAGCGTGTAGGAGAGCAGGATGCCGGGCCCGGTGGTGGCGATGCCCGCGCCGGAGCCGACGAACAGGCCGGCGCCGATCACTCCGCCGATGGCGATCATGGACAGGTGGCGGTTCTTGAGCCCTGCCTTCAGGTGGCCCTCGCCGCCGTGCCCGGGCGGCCCGGCCTGCTGGGGGACCTGGGCGGCTGCCGCAGGCCTGGTGGTGTCCGCACTCATCAGATGAGCCCTGTGCCTTTCCCGCGCGCGGCGCGACCCTCGGCTCGTTGCGCCGGAGGGTGGGGGACGGACCCGCGCATTGCGGTGCAACCTAACTTCTACGGCCGAGTATCGGAACAGAGCATCCGTAAATGTTCGGTAACCGGACACAAAAAGCCAGGTCAGAGTGGGTGGAATAGTGGTGCGAAAAGCTCAAATCTGACGCACCGCCAATGAGTCAAAGGCCCTCGGGGCCCGGTTCGATCCCCGCCGTGGCTCACGGCCCGCGCAGTTCCAGCACGGTGATCCGGGCCGCGTCCGCGGGCCGACCGGTCAGCCGCGCCGCCAGGATCCGGGGGATGTCGTCCTCCTGCGAGTATCCGGGCACCACCTCGACCTCCGCCCGCCGGACACCGGCCTCGCCCCGGACCGCGTACACCACCCGGTACACGGTCCGCTCCGGCGGCGGTACGCCCTGCCCGCGCTTCCGGACGGTCATCGGTATCGACCTCCTCGGCTCATTGTCGGCCCGGTGTGGCCGATCGGGGCAAACCCGGGCACAGTGGGAGTCTCGGCACGTCCTGGGCACGTCCTGGGCGCGTCCTCGGCGCGAGGACGCCGGGCCGGGCGGGCACCTCCGGCAACGGGAAACTCCGGGAAGGAGCGACCCCCATGCAGACCACCTGGAAGGGGACGATCAGCTTCGGGCTGGTCAGCATCCCCGTCCACCTCTACTCGGCCACCCAGGAGCACGACGTCCCGCTGCACCAGGTGCACGCCAAGGACGGCGGACGGGTGCGGATGAAGCGGTACTGCGAGCGGGAGGAGAAGGAAGTCCCGTACGCGGAGATCGCCAAGGGCTACGAGTCCCCCGACGGCCGGACCGTCACGCTCACCGACGAGGACCTCGCCGACCTGCCGCTGCCCAGCAAGAAGGTCATCGACGTGCTGGCGTTCGTGGACGCCGGCGAGATCGACCCGCTGATGTTCTCCAAGGCCTACTACGTGGGCGTCGCCGACCAGGCCGCCGCCAAGCCGTACGCCCTGCTGCGCGACGCGCTCACCGCGTCCGGGCAGATCGCCGTCACCAAGATCGCGCTGCGCACCCGGGAATCCCCGGCGGTGCTGCGGGTGCACGACGGCACGCTGGTCCTGCAGACCTGCATCTGGCCCGACGAGGTCCGCCCCGCGGCCGGCATCGCGCCCGAGGGGGACGTCACCGTCCGGCCGCAGGAGCTCAGGATGGCGCGATCGCTGATGGACACCCTGTCCGAGGACTTCGACCTCGCCCAGTTGCACGACGACTACCAGCAGGCGCTGCAGCAGGTGATCACGGCCCGGTTGGAGGGCGTCGAGCTCCCGCACGAGGAGGAGCCGGGCGAGGCGCCCGACAACGTGATCGACCTGATGGAGGCGCTGCGCAGCAGCCTCAAGCGGGCCAAGGGCGGGCGGGGGCACACCGCCGGGCCCGACGAGGACGAACCGGAGGAGGAGCAGCCCGCGCCCCGCAAGCGCACCCCGGCGAAGAAGCCCGCCGCCGGGAAGGCCGCCCCGGCGAGGAGCGCTGCCCCGGCGAAGAAGACCTCGACCGCGAAGACCACGACCGCAAAGGCCGCGGCGGGAAAGACCGCGACCGGAAAGTCCACGGCTCCGCGCAAGGCCTCCTGAGCCCCGCGGATCCGGCAGCCCCCCGAGAACCGGAGGCGATCCCGATGGACCTGCTGACGTACAAGGAACTCGACACCGATCCCGACCCCGAGGCCCCGCCGCCGCACCGGAGCCCGGTGCAGCGGGCCTGGCACTGGCTGCTCGGCCTCAACCCGACCGCCGTCGTGTTCATGGTCGCGCTCTCGCTCGGCCTGGCCATGGTCGGCGCCCAGGTGAGCTGGCTGCCGATGCTGGTGCTGATGGCCATCGTCTGGGGAGCGACCGTCCTCGCCCTGGTCGGCGTGGTCGCCCGCTGGATGACGCCCGGCCGGGGCAGGCACCGCGTGGCGTCCTGACCCGGCCGCGTCCGCGCCCGGCTCGTGCCCGGCGGTCCGGGGTGCTCAGCCGATCCACACCGTGGTGATGTTGCAGAACTCCCGGATACCGTGCCCGGACAGCTCCCGGCCGAACCCGGAGCGCTTGACGCCGCCGAACGGCAGCGCCGGGTGCGAGGCGGTCATCCCGTTGAAGAACACCCCGCCGGCCTGGATGTCGCGGACGAAGCGCTCCTGCTCGCCCTCGTCCCGGGTCCAGACGTTGGAACTGAGCCCGAACGGCGTGTCGTTGGCGCGCGCCACCGCCTCGTCCAGGTCGGCGACCCGGTAGACCGTGGCGACCGGGCCGAAGGTCTCCTCCTGGTCGATCCGCATGGCCGGGGTGATGCCGGTCAGCACCGTCGGCTCGTAGAAGTAGCCGGTGTCCCAGCCCTCCGGGCGCCCGCCGCCGCACTCGACCCGGGCGCCGTGGGTGCGGGCGTCCTCGACCAGTTCCTCCAGGTCGTCCCGGCCCTGGCGGCTGGCCAGCGGGCCGACGTCGGTCGCCTCGTCCATCGGGTCGCCGACGCGCAGCGCCCGCATCGCGTCGGTGAAGGCGGCGGTGAAGCGGTCGTACACGTCGGTGTGCACGATGAACCGCTTGGCGGCGATGCAGGACTGCCCGTTGTTCTGCGCCCGGGCCCGGACGGCGGTGCGCACCGCCGCGTCCAGGTCCGCGCTGGGCAGCACCACGAAGGGGTCGCTGCCGCCCAGTTCCAGGACGGCCTTCTTCACCTCGTCGGCGGCGGTGGCGGCGACCGCCCGCCCGGCGGGCTCGCTGCCGGTGAGCGTCACCGCGGCCACCCGGCGGTCCCGGATCACGCCCTCGACCGCGCCCGAGCCGATCAGCAGGGTCTGGAAGCAGCCCTCCGGGAAGCCGGCCCGCCGGAACAGCTCCTCCAGCGCCAGCGCCGTCCGGGGCACGTTGGAGGCGTGCTTGAGCAGGCCGACGTTACCCGCCATCAGGGCCGGCGCGGCGAACCGGACCACCTGCCAGAACGGGAAGTTCCACGGCATCACGGCCAGCACCGCCCCGAGCGGGCGGTAGCGGACGTAGGCGCGGGCGGCGCCGGAGTCGGCGACGTCGGCCGGGGCCGGGTGTTCGTCGGCGAGCAGTTCCTCGGCGCGGTCGGCGTACCAGCGCATCGCCGTGGCGCACTTGGCGGCCTCGGCCCGGGAGGCGGTGAGCGGCTTGCCCATCTCCTCGGTCATCGTGCGGGCGATCGCCTCCCGGTCCTGGTCCAGCAGGTCGGCGGCCCGGCGCAGCAGGTCGGCGCGGGTGGCGAAGGGGGTGGTGCGGTAGCCGTGGAACGCGGCCTCGGCGCGGGCCAGCCGCTGTTCGATGCCGGCCGCGTCGAGCGGTTCGAAGGTCTCCAGGATCTCGCCGGTCGCGGGGTTGACGCTGGCGATGGGCATGCGGGGCTCCCAGGGGGGTCGGGGTCCGGTGCGTCTGCGCCTCTCACCCTCCCCGACGGCCCGCCCGGGGGCACGCCACCACCGCCCGGCGTGTCCCGCCGGGCGGTGGTGGCGCGGGCACGTCTACTCGGGCAGCGACTCCACCCTGGCCGCCGCCTCGCGGGCCCGGGCGCCGGCCCTGGTCCGCCCGGCCGTCACCAGCCGGCTGGGAAAGCGGTGCAGGTACTCGGCCTCCAGCTGCCCGGTGCGCAGGGTGTGCCGCTTGAGGGCCTCCTCCGAGCCGTACAGGAAGGTCTCGTGGCGCGTGCGGTGCAGCTGTTCCAGCTCGTGCAGGAGCGTGTCGTTGCCCAGGGCGTGCGGGGAGACGCCCGCAGGCCGGATGTGCGGATCCTCGACGTGCCGCATCTGGTACCTCCTCGGCGGAAGCCCCCTCCTCAAGGGTGCCCGCTGCCCCCGGCCGGTGCACCAGTTCGGGTGGCGGGGGGCGCGCCCGTCAGGCCGGTCGTGATCGAACGGATCGTAGGATGAATGCTTCTGGACTCTTCGCTCCCGCCCCCTACAGCTCGGACAGATCCCCCATGCCGCTCCCCAAGGCCGAACTCCACCTGCACATCGAAGGCACCCTGGAGCCCGAACTCGCCTTCGCCCTCGCCGACCGCAACGCGGTCACGCTGCCCTACGCCGACACCGAGGCGCTGCGGAAGGCGTACTCCTTCAGCGACCTGCAGTCCTTCCTGGACCTGTACTACGCGCTGATGGCCGTGCTGCGCACCGAGGAGGACTTCGCGGACCTCGCCGACGCCTACCTCACCCGGGCGGCCGAGGCGGGGGTCCGGCACGCGGAGATCTTCTTCGACCCGCAGGCGCACACCGCGCGCGGCGTGCCGCTCGGCGTGGTGGTCGACGGCCTGACCCGGGCGCTGGCGCGCAGCGAGGAGCGGCACGGGATCAGCACCCGGCTGATCATGTGCTTCCTGCGGGACGAGTCCGCCGAATCCGCGCTGGAGACCTTCGAGGCCGCCCGCCCGTACTTCGACCGGATCGCGGGCATCGGCCTCGACTCGGCCGAGGTCGGCCACCCGCCGGCCAAGTTCCGCGAGGTCTACCGGCGGGCCGCCGAGGCCGGGCTGCGCCGCGTCGCGCACGCGGGCGAGGAGGGCCCGGCGTCGTACATCACCGAGGCGCTGGACGTGCTCGGCGTCGAGCGGATCGACCACGGCCTGCGCTGCCTGGAGGACGGCGAGCTGGTCGCGCGGCTGGTCCGCGAGCAGATCCCGCTGACGCTCTGCCCGCTCTCCAACGTCCGCCTGCGGTGCATCGACACCCTCGCCGACCACCCGCTGCGCGAGATGCTGGAGGCCGGCCTGCTGGTCACCGTCAACTCGGACGACCCGGCGTACTTCGGCGGCTACGTCGACGACAACTTCCGGGCCGTGCGGCAGGCCCTCGCGCTCGACGAGGAGACGCTGCGCCGGCTCGCCGCCAACTCCTTCCGGGCCTCCTTCATCGACGACGAGCGCCGGGCCGAACTGCTGGCCGAGGTCGAGGAGTTCCGGTTCTGAGCGGCGTCTGACGGGCTGGTCGCCCGGCCCCGGAGCGGTAGGGCCCGGGGCCGGGCGGCGAGGTCAGAGCAGGGTGCTCCAGTAGTACCAGAACCGGTTGAGGACCAGCAGGGCGATCACCGCGTACCAGAGCGCCGGGACGACCCAGTGGTAGCGCGCCGCCTCGCGGACGACCGGGCGCAGGGCGCGGCCGGTGGGGATGATCCCGGAGCGCAGGTTGTGCAGGGTGGTGTACCAGAACAGCGGGATCATCGAGGCCCAGACCACCATGCAGTACGGGCAGAGCGCGCTGATCCGGTAGAGCGCCTGGTACATCAGCCAGGTCACGAAGCCGATGCCGAAGACCGTCCCGGCCTGGAGGCCGAGCCAGAACCAGCGCCGGTACGTCGCCCCGGCGAGCAGCCCGGCGCCGATCGCGATGACGACCCCGAAGCCGACCAGGCCGAGCAGCGAGTTGGGGAAGCCGAAGGCCTCGGCCTGGTCGCTGCGCATGATCGAGCCGCAGCTGATGATCGGGTTGATGTTGCAGGAGGGGACGTACGACGGGTCCTTCAGCAGCCGGATCTTGTCCAGGGTGAGGACCGAGGAGGCGAACAGGCCGACCGCGCCGCCGATCAGCAGCAGCCAGGCGAACGGGCGGCTGGCGCCGTACGTCCGCGCGGCGGGGGCGGCGGCCGTCATCCGGTCACCTGCTTGACCATCGCGGTGAACTGCTCGGGCGTGGCGGCCTTGCCGCCGGTGAGGACGTCCAGCTTCCTGCCGTCCAGCTTGACGGTCGGGGTGCCGGTGACGTCGCTCTTGTTGAACTCCTCGTTGACCTTGGCCGCCCACGGCGCGTAGGTGCCGTCCTGGACGGCCTTGACGAAGCCGTCGGTCTTCAGCCCGGGCACCTGGCCGGCCAGGTCGAGGAGGTGGTTGACGTCGGCGAAGCCGTCGGTGCGCTCGTCGGGCTGGTTGGCGTAGAGCACGTCGTGGAACTGCTTGAACTTGTCCGCGCCCTCGTTGAGCGCGGCGCCGGCGGCGGCCAGCGCGGTGCGTGAGCCCTTGCCGCCGAGGTTCTTGTCCAGGAACGTCGCCAGGTGGTACTCGATCTTGTACGTGCCGTCGTCGGCGAGCTGCTGGATGGCCTTGCCGGTGGTGGTCTCCAGCTGCTCGCAGAACGGGCAGCGGAAGTCCTCGTAGATCTCCAGGGTGTGCGGGGCGTCGGCCTTGCCGTAGGTGATCACGGTGCCGTCCTGGCCGCCCGTGTTGGCGGGGACGACCAGCGGGCCGCTCGCGGCCGCGTCGGCGGAGCCGGAGCCGGAGGAACCGCCGACGGCGAAGGCCACGCCCGCCACGAGGGCGAGCACGGCGGCGGAGGCGCCGCCGATCACGACCCGGCGGCGGATCCGGTCGGAGCGCTCGGCCTGGGCGCGGGCGGCGCGCATGCGGTCGGTGGCGTTGGTCTTGGCGGCGGCCTTGCGGGTGTTGCTCATGAGGTGTCGTCCTGTGCTCTCGGGCGTGCGGGGGTGCGGGCGCGCGGGGCGCGCGGCGAGAGGACCGGCCGGGAGCGGCGCCGAGCGGCGCGCGCCTGTCAGCAGGCCAGGGCGAGCGCCGGCGGACCGCGCCGGACGGTCGGGCGGACGACGACGTCCTCGGCCGGGACCAGGGTCCGGCTGGCCCGGGGGAACGGCAGCCGCGCCACCGGACGGGCCGGGACGGGCGCGGCGAGCAGCCGCAGCCATCGGGCGGCGGCCGGCAGGTGCCGGTGCAGGAAGTCGCCCAGCATCCGGACGGTGCGGGCGAGACCGGCCAGCGCGGCGTCCGCGCGGCGCAGCCAGAACGCGCCGGCCAGCGCGATCGCGGCGTGCAGCAGCAGGAGCAGCAGGACGCCGATCTGCTGGGAGACGCCGTGGCCGAGCAGGAACCCGCCCAGCGAGCCGCCGCCGCACAGCAGCGGCTGGAAGCCGCGCGCGGAGCCGGGCGGCAGGGACGGGCAGGCGGTCTGGGCGAAGTCGAACAGTGCGCTGACGCCCAGCTCCAGCGGCAGGAACACCGCCGCGACCGCCGGGTAGCCGCGCTCGCGGCCGGCCAGCGCGTACGCCACCGCGAACACGGCGGCGCAGGCCAGGGCCATCGGGCCGGCCGGCAGCGCGCGGCCGGTGACCAGGACCTGACCGAGCCCGGCGAGCAGCACGACCAGCGCGGCGAAGACCGCCGCGCGGAGCGTCCTGGTGACCGGGCCGATGTCCATGGCATCCGAGTCTGCCACAGGTTGAAAGCGAAACGGTCGGGCCGGTGGTCCGCTGTGAAGAGCCTCACCACCGGCGCTGAGCTGGGCTTATGCGGCCCTTACGCGGGCCCGCCCGCCATCCTCACCCGGGCCTGCCGACCGTGCTCAGCCGCGTCTGCCCGCCGCGCCGACCCGTTCCTCGACCAGTTCCCGGAAGTGCTCCAGGTCGTCCCGTACGGTCCGCTCGATCGCCCCGGCCAGGGCGAAACCGCGCGGCCCGCCGAACGCCTCGTGCATCGCCTCCGGGTCGTACTCCACCCGGATCTGCAGCCGGGTGTGCCGGGCGTCCAGCGGCAGCAGCGCGAACGCGCCGTGCAGCCGCGGTTCGTCGAGCGTGCGCCAGGACATCACCCGGCCACGGCCGCGGTCGGTGATCTCGGTGTCCACCGCCCGCTCGGCGCCGTCGACCTCCACCCCCAGGTGCGCCAGGTTCCGTCCGTGCGGGTGGGCGCTGCGGACGCCGTCGACGAACTGCGGGTACTCGTGCACCCGGTGCAGTTGCTCCCAGGCGGCGAGGACGGGGACGGCGAGGTCGATCTGTTCCTCAAGGATGCTCATCACGGTGCTCCGTGGCGGGGGCGCAGGGGGCGCTGGGTACGGCGCGTAGTTCCAGCCTGCGCCCCGCGAGGAGGCCGGGCAAAGGCACGCCACCGGGCGGGCGGGCGGCGCGGGGCTGCGGGAGACTGGGCGCATGCCGGAGCTGCCCGAGGTCGAGGCGCTGAGCGACTTCCTGTCCGAGCGGCTGACCGGGCGCGTCATCGCCCGGGTGCAGCCGGTCGCGATCAGCGCGCTGAAGACGTACGACCCGCCGGTCACCGCGCTGGAGGGGCGGACCGTCGGCCCGGTGACCCGGCGCGGCAAGTTCCTGGACATCGAGGCCGGCGGCCTGCACCTGGTGGTCCACCTGGCCCGGGCCGGCTGGCTGCGCTGGAAGGACGGCCTGCCCGCCGAACCGCCGCGCCCGAGCCCGAGGAACCCGCTGGCGCTGCGGCTGCGCCTGGCCGGGGACGCCGGCGACGGCTTCGACCTGACCGAGGCGGGGACGAAGAAGGGCCTCGCGGTCTACGTGGTGAAGGACCCGGCCGAGGTGCCCGGGGTGGCCCGGCTCGGCCCCGACCCGCTGGACCCGGCGTTCACCCTGGCGGACTTCGCCGCGCTGCTGAGCGGCGACCGGCGCCGGCTCAAGGGCGTGCTGCGGGACCAGGGCGTGCTGGCCGGGGTGGGCAACGCCTACTCGGACGAGGTGCTGCACGCGGCCCGGATGTCCCCGTACAAGCCGGCGTCCAGCCTGACCGAGGAGGAGGCGGCGCGGCTCTACGAGGCGCTCGGCGCCACGCTGCGCGATGCGGTGGAGCGCTCGCGGGGGCTGGCGGCGGGGGAGCTCAAGGCGGAGAAGAAGCTGGGGCTGCGGGTGCACGGCCGGACCGGCCTGCCCTGCCCGGTCTGCGGGGACACCGTGCGCGAGGTGTCCTTCGCGGACTCCTCGCTGCAGTACTGCCCGACCTGCCAGACCGGGGGGAAGCCGCTGGCGGACCGGCGGCTGTCGCGGCTGCTGAAGTGAGGGTGCGGGTTGAGGGCGCGGGTGGGGCGGGCCTGGTGCGGCCTGCCCCACCCGGGGCGGGTTCCCGCGGGGCTCCGGTGGGGGCGGGCCCGGCGCGGGTTCAGCGCTTGACGGCGACGCCGCCCCAGTAGTACGCGGCCTTCGGGTCGGCCGGCGGCTCGCCGTCCGGACGCCAGGCGAGGACGGGGGAGAGGCCCGGCTCGACCAGGTCCCAGCCGTCGAAGAAGCGCAGGACGTCGTCGTGGGTGCGCGGGACGAGGGTCATGCCGCCGGCCCGGGCGGCCTCGGTGACCTTGCCGACCGCCTCCGGGTCGAAGTCCTGGGTGGGGGTGGTGAGGGCGATGCAGCTGCCGGCGGGCAGGGCGTCGCGCAGGGCGGCGACCCGGCCCCACGGGTCGTCCTCGTCGGCGATGAGCATCAGCACGGCGATCATCAGCAGGCCGACCGGCTGGGTGAGGTCCAGCGTGGCGGTGAGCGCCGGGTCGGTGAACAGTTCCTCGGGCTTGCGCAGGTCGGCGTGGATGTAGGTGGTCCGGCTGGCCGGGCTGGACACCATCAGGGCGCGGGCGTGGGCGAGCACGATCGGGTCGTTGTCGACGTAGACCACCCGGGTGCCGGGGCTGACCGCCTCGGCGATCTCGTGGGTGTTGGGCGAGGTGGGGATGCCGGTGCCGAGGTCGAGGAACTGGCGGATGCCGTGTTCCCGGGCGAGGTGGCGGACGGCCCGGCCCTGGAAGGCGCGGTTCGCCTTGGCCATTTCCTTGACGCTCGGCACGGCCTCCTCGATGGCCTGCCCCATGGCCCGGTCCGGCGGGAAGTTGGTCTTGCCGCCCAGCCAGTAGTCGTACACGCGCGCCGAGTGGGGGGCGGTGGTGTCGACGCCGAACCGTTCCCACTGGCTCAGCTCGGCGGGGTCGTCGTCGGGCCGGCCCTGGTCCGGGATGTCCTGACTTGTCGTCATGGCCACGTCCTCTGATGGCAGATCATCACACTGGGGAAGGCACAGCGTAGCGGTCCGGAGGGGAGGCCGGTCGTCCGGTCGGGGAAGTGGCGGGGAAGCCGGGGGAGGGCGGGGTGTGCTTGCGCCGTCGGAGTGGTGATCGGGCCCGTCCGAGGTGCCATCGGGGAGCGGCGGCGTCACACGGGGGAAGCATTAAGAATGCTGTCAGATCATCAGATTTCCCCACGAACGCCCTCGCGGCGACTGCTGCTGGTCGCGGCCGGGATGTCCCTGCTCGGGGCGGCCGGTTGCGGCACCCCCTGGAACGACGCGGACGACGCCGGGGCGGGCGCCGCGGCGCGGCCTCCTGGTGCCGCGCCGGAGGCCTCCGGGCCAGGCTCCGGTCCGGAGGCGGCCCAGGCCGCCGCCCCCTCCGAGGCACCCCCGCAGGCCGCCACGGCCCCGCCGACACCCGCCGCCGCCCCGCCGCCGATGCCCGCCCGCCGGCGGCTCACGGAGGAGGAGGCCAAGCCGGTCAACCAACTCGATCCGAACCAACGGGTGGTGGGGCTCACCATCGACGACGGGCCGGACCCCCGGTACACGCCGGCCGTCCTGGCCCTGCTCCAGCAGTACGGGATCCGGGCGACCTTCTTCCTGGTCGGCGAGTGCGCCGTCGAGAACACCGGGCTGGTGCGGGAGATCGCGGACCACGGCCACTACATCGGCAACCACACCTGGACCCACCCCGACCTGCGGCACATGTCCGACGAGGCGGTGCGGGACGAGCTGGAGCGCACCTCCGACCTGCTGTACCGGACCACCGGGCGCCAGCCGTCCTGGTTCCGCGCGCCCGGCGGGGACTGGTCGCCGGTCGCGCTCAGGGTGACCACCGAGCTCGGGATGCGGCCGATGGGCTGGACGGTGGACCCGGAGGACTGGGCCACGCCCGGGACCTCGGTGATCACCGAGCGGATCCTCAAGAACGTCCGGCCCGGGTCGATCGTGCTCAACCACGACGGCGGTGGCGACCGGTCGCAGACGGTGGCGGCGCTGAAGGCGTACCTGCCGGTGCTGGTCGACCAGGGGTACTCCTTCTCGGCCCCGTCGAACTGAGCGGGCGCGCGCGGCGGGTGCGGGTGACGGTTTCCCGATGAAGGTCGCGGCTTTGCCGCTTAAACCACCCGAAAGAGTGGATTGGGAGAACCGTTTCTGCTGATTTTGGGCCTCTAGGGTGATCTCGCATCAATGCATCAGGTACCACCAGGTACCTCCTGAAAGGCCATCAATCATGCGTCTCCGCAACACCGCACTCGCCGTCGCCAGCGCCGTCGCCCTCGTCCTCGCGGTTCCGACCTCCGCCGGCGCTGCCACCGGCGACTTCCTCTACAAGGTCGGCCCCGGCGTGCCGGCCGGGCTCGCCGACCCGGAGAGCGGCCAGTGCATCGACCTGTTCGGGGCGACCGAGGCGGACCCGGCCTTCGCGCCGCAGAACCTCACCGCTTCGACGGCCACGGTCTTCCTGGACTTCGGCTGCAACGGCGACGTCTTCTACGTCATGAACCCCGGCAAGAGGCTCGGCGACCGCCTCAAGCTGCGTTCCGTGGTCTTCTCCTGAGCGGGGTGGCCCGGGCCGGGCGGTCGGCGTAGCGTCGAACTGTCCGGCCCGGTCGCCGGCGCCCCGCCGTGCCCGTGCGCGGCCTGCTGTGCCCCTGGTCGGGCGCCGAAAGCCTGGGCAGAGCGAAGGAGGGCCTGGGATGACCGGCAACGGCTACGCACACCCCGAGGCGCTGGTCCGCACCGAGTGGCTGGCCCACCACCTGGACGACGGGACGATCAGGGTCGTCGAGGTGGACGAGGACACCACCGCCTACGACCGGGACCACATCCCCGGCGCGATCGGCTGGAACTGGACCACCGACCTGCACAGCCGGGTCGGCCGCGACTACGCCGACCGGGAGGGCGTCCAGCACCTGCTGCGGGCGGCCGGGGTGGAGGACGACACCACCGTGGTGCTCTACGGCGGCAACAACAACTGGTTCGCCGCGTACGCCTACTGGCTGCTGCGGCTGCGCGGCTTCGGGCCCGTGCGGCTGCTGGACGGCGGGCGCAAGAAGTGGGAGCTGGAGGGGCGCGGGCTCACCGAAGAGGTGATGGACTACCAGCACACCGCCTACCGGCTGACCGGGCCCGAGCGCCCGGAGCTGCGGGCGCTGCGGGACGAAGTGCTCGGCAAGGCCGAGTTGTTCGCCAAGCCCGGCTCGGACGCGGTGCTGGTCGACGTCCGCTCGCCCGCCGAGTACCGGGGCGAGCTGATCGCCCCGCCGCACCTGCCGCAGGAGCAGGCGCAGGTGCCCGGGCACATCCCCGGCGCCGTGAACGTCCCCTGGTCGCAGGCGGCCAACGACGACGGGTCGTTCCGCTCGGCGGAGGAACTGCGGGCGCTGTACGCGGGGAAGGGCGTGGAACCGGAGCGTGAGGTGATTGCGTACTGCCGGATCGGCGAACGGTCGGCGCACACCTGGTTCGCGCTCACCGAGCTGCTGGGGTACCCGCACGTGAAGAACTACGACGGCTCGTGGACGGAGTACGGCTCGCTGGTGCGGGCGCCGGTGACGCTCGGCGGCTGAGGGGGGGCGGGGGCGGGGGGTGTGACGGTGCCGCAGCGGTGCCGTGTCGGCCTGTTTCTTTTCATGAACATCTCACAATAGGGGAGTGGACCGGGAGCCACCGGGACATGGATCGATCCGACCCATAGTCCCAGTGACCCTGGAGGACCACGTGCGCAAGAGGCTGATCGTCTCTGCTGCCAGCGCCCTGAGCCTGTTCCTGGCCGTCCCCGCCTCGGCGGCCGACTTCCAACCCGGCGCGGCCGGCATCGGAGACCCGTACTACCCGACCTACGGGAACGGCGGGTACCGCGTCTCACACTACGACATCCGGCTGAAATACCAGCCCGCCACCGACGAGCTGGAGGGCACCACCACCATCCTCGCCACGGCGACCGAGAACCTCTCCCGCTTCAACCTCGACTTCGCGCTGAACGTCCAGGAGGTCCGGGTCAACGGACGCCCGGCGACCTTCGCCACCAGCGGCGAGCAGGAGCTGGAGGTCACGCCCGCCCGGCCGCTCGCCAAGGGCAGCCAGGCGACCGTGGTGGTCCGCTACAAGGGCGTCCCCTCCACCGTGAAGAAGTACGGCTTCACCGCCTGGCTGCGCACGCCGGACGGCGCGGTGGCCGCCGGTGAGCCCGAGTCGGCGTGGTGGTGGTTCCCGAGCAACGACCACCCGAGCGACAAGGCGACCTTCGACGTCTCGGTCCAGGTGCCGGACGGCAACCAGGTGATCAGCAACGGCATCCTGACCAGCGCCGTCTCGCAGGCCGGCTGGACCCGCTACGGATGGCGTGAGAACAAGCCGCAGGCGACCTACCTGGCCACCCTCGCGGTCGGCAAGTTCGACGTCACGACCGACACCACACCGAGCGGGCTGCCCGTCTACAACGCGTACAGCAAGGACCTCGGCGAGGACGCCGACGCGGCCAAGGCCAGTGTCGAGCGCACCGGCGAGATCGTCGACTGGCTGAGCGGCTACTTCGGCGACTACCCGTTCAGCTCGGTCGGGGGCTACGTGCCCAACGTCAAGACCGGCTTCGCCCTGGAGACCCAGACCCGGGTCTTCTACAGCCCCCGGCAGTTCGCGCGCGGCTCCAACACCTCCGTCGTCGTCCACGAGCTGGCCCACCAGTGGTACGGCGACAGCGTCTCGGTCTCGCACTGGAGCGACATCTGGTTGAACGAGGGCTTCGCCCGGTACTCGCAGTTCCTCTGGTCCGAGCACGAGAACGAGGGCACGGCGCAGGAGCTCGCCGACTACGTCTACGCCTCACACCCGGCCGACGACCCCTTCTGGACCGTCAAGCCGGGCGACCCGGGCGCCGCCAACCAGTTCGCGAGCGCCGTCTACGACCGGGGCGCGGTGGCCATCCAGGCGCTGCGCAACGCCGTCGGGGACGACAAGTTCTTCCAGATCCTGAAGGGCTGGCCCGCCGAGCGCCGCTACGGCAACGCCTCCGTCCCGGAGTTCCAGGCGTACGCGGAGAAGGTCTCCGGGAAGAAGCTCGGGGACCTCTTCGCCACCTGGCTGTTCACCGCCTCGAAGCCGGCCACCGGGCCGGCGCCCGCCGCGGCGGCCTGGCTCGCGCCGGGTGCGGGTGCGGACGCCGGGCGGCTGCCGGTGGAGCCGAAGTCCTGGAAGCAGATCCAGGAGACCAACTCGCTGCACGACGAGGAGCGTTGAGTCCTGGGTGCGTCGAGCCCCCGGATGTGACCTGGTGACCTGGTGACCTGGTGATCCGGTGACCTGGTGACGGGTGTGGTCCGGTCGGCCGCCCGAGGAAACGGGCGGTCGATCGGGCTACGCCGCTCCGGGGCCGTCCGCCGCCAGCAGCTCGGTGAGACGGCGGACGGCGAAGGGTATGAGCTCCCGGACCGGGATCAGCCGGCAGGGCGCGTTGCCGACCAGCACCTCGCGGATGCCCGCCCGCTCCTCGAACTCCTTTCCCACGGCCGGGAAGTGGGTGTCGTTGTCGTCGCCCACGTCGGGTGCCTCGATCCAGACCCGCTCGCCCTGGATCGCCATCGGGAAGCGCCTGAGCCCCAGGCGGCGGTTGGGTGCGAAGGTCTCGGCGTAGTGCAGGAAGGTGTTGCGGTTGTGCCCGACACCGATCAGCAGCACGTACCCGCCGAGGTCGTGCAGCGCGCCGAAGGGCGACTCGCGGCCGACCGCGAAGCCCAGCGAGCGGCGGGCGGTGACCTCGCGGGCGTGCGCCCCGACCGCGGCGACCGAGGCCTGCGGATGCGTGCTGCGCAGGCTCTCCGGCAGCACGCGCAGCGCCTCCGGTACGGCGCCCATCGGGGAGGGGAGCCCGGGGTGGAACAGCGGGACGGCGGCGCGCCGTTCGGCGACCTCGGGGCTCGGCGGGCCGGTGTGCTCCGGTGCCGGATCCCGGACGACGGCGGTGGTGAAGGTGGGCACCGCGACGGTGCCGCCGGGCCCGACCGCCTCGCGCAGGCTGGCCACCACGGCCGCGGCGCCGCCGTCGACCAGGCCGAGGCTGGAGAGCGAGGAGTGCACGATCACGGCCATGCCCTCGCGGACGCCCACCCGCCGCCAGCCCTCGACGAGATCGGCGGTGCCGAGCGACGCGTCGCGCGGGGTGTCGAGGGACGCGTCGAGCGGGGTGGTGCGCGGGCCGGCGCTGTGCGCGGTGGTGCGGTGCGCGGTCATGGTGCCCCCTGGCGGTGCTGTGCAGGTGCTGGTGGGATCGTTCGGGGCCGACCATAGCGCGTGCCACTGACAACTGATCAGGACGGGGTGGCCGTCCGGCAGTCCGTCCTGCTCGGTCGTGCGGTGCGGGGCCGGCGGCCGTTCAGGGCCTCGACCCCGTCGCTTCGGCCAGCACCCGGGCCTCCTGCTCGGGCGTGAAGCCGTGGCCGAGGGGCGGTTCGCCACGCTCGCGGTCCCAGGCGAGCACGTCGGCGGCGGTGACCGCGAGCGGGGTCGCCGGCAGCCCGGCCGCCCTGGCCCGGGCGGCACTGCGCTGCTGTCCGGGCCAGAGCGGCGCGGCCCGGACCAGCGGGAAGAACGGCGGCGGCGCGCTCTCCGGCGGCACCGGGACGACCTCCACCTCGGTGCCCGCGACCTCGGCGCAGGTGGCGATCAGTCCGCCCAGCGTGGTCGGTTCGGCCGGGCCGACGGCGTGGAAGGCGCCCGCCCGGTCGTCCTGGAGCAGCCGGACGACCAGCCGGGCGAGGTCGCGCGCGTCGACCACCTGGACGGGCTGCTCCGGCCGCCCTGGCAGCGCGATCCGCCCGCCCCGGGCGGCCCGGCGCGCCCAGTAGGTGAGCCCGCGCTGCTCGTCGTGTGGGCCGGCGACCTTTCCGGGGCGCACGATCGTCGCCCCGCCCCCGTAGCGGGCGGTGACGTCGTCCTCGCAGGCGACCTTGAGCCGGCCGTACGTCTCCTCGGTGAGGTCCTCGGCGTCGCGCAGGGGCGCGCGGCGCGGGGCGGACTCGTCCGAGCCGGGGGCGAGGCCGGCGCGCTCGTACACCGCGTGGCTGGAGATGAACAGGTAGCGGCCGACCCGGTCGCCGAGCGCGTCCATGGCCTGGCCGACCTGGCGGGGGCGGTAGCCGCTGACGTCCACCACCGCGTCCCAGCGGCCGCCGTGCAGGGCGGTGTAGTCGCCGGTGTCGCGGTCGCCGACCAGGTGGGCGGCGGCGGGGAAGAGGCCGGGGTTGGTCCGGCCGCGGGTGAACAGGGCGACCTCGGCGCCACTGCGCAGGGCGTCGTCGGCGATCGCGCGGCCGACGAAGGAGGTGCCGCCGAGGATGAGGATCCGCATGGGTCCAGCGTAGCGGCGGGCCAACGGGCCCGGGGGGAGGGGCCGTTGGTGAGGGGGCGCCGGAGGGCGCCACGCATCATGCGGCGCCCTCCGGACAAGGGCCTAGGGTGCTTCGAGAGTGCGGGCCTCGGTGAGGATCAACTCCTCGATCCCGTACAGGAAGCGTTCCATCGCCGGGCGCGGGAGCACCGTCGGGTCGGCCGTCATGGCCAGGCTCAGTGCACCGGGGGACTGCAGCGCGTCCAGGGCGTAGGTCAGGCCGGGGCGGGGCTCGAACTCCACCGGCCAGGTCAGGGTGGTCGCGTCCTCGCCCGTCCCGGTGTCGGGGGAGGCGGTGACCAGCTCGCGGGTGTCGTTGAAGATGCAGGACCGGTCCGCGAGCGGGACGTCCTCGGCGGCGAGCCGCCCGATCTCGGCCTCCAGTCGGAGCTTGTCGTAGTAGGCGTGGCGGTAGGCGCCGATCGCGGCGGCGTTCGTGCGCCGGACGACGTCCCTGAACTCGGCGGTGGCGTCCGGGAGGTGGAACAGCCCGTCGCCCGCGACGACGCTCACCGCGTTGGTCAGCTCGGGCAGGAAGCGGTTGCTCACCACGACGTTCAGCACCGCGTCCGTCGAGCCCGACAGCCGGGCCGTCATCGCCGCCGTCGCCGCCAGCAGCACCGAGGAGGACGTCACCCGATGGGCGGCCGCCACCCGGTCCACCGCGCGGGGCAGCGCGGGCGAGCGCAGGACGGCGTTCGGGAACCTGGCGTCCGGTCCGGCCGGCTCGCCCGGCGGGGGGAACAGTCTGGCCGGGGCCAGCCGCAGCTTGCGCAGGAACTGCTTGCGGGCGCCCTCGTCCCGCCGCCGACCGCGCTCCGAGGCCTGGAACTCCGCCTCCTCCAGCGGTTGCTGGGCGGGCTCGCGGATCTCGGCCAGCTTCTCCGGCGAGGTGCCCTGGCAGAGCGCGGTCAGGTCGGCCACCAGGCGGTTCATCCCCGTGCCGTCGACCGCGGTGTGCGAGAGCACCAGGCTCACGTACCGGGCCGACCCGCCCACCTCCACCACGCCGACCCGGATCGGCGACTGGGCGGCGGTGTCGAACGGGAGCGCCGCCAGCTCCTCGTGCAGCCGCGCGCCCGCCTCGGCCGGATCGGCCGGCTCCGCGCAGTGCTCCACCTCCACCTCCAAACGGCCCTCGGGGTCGACTACTTGGCGCAGGCGGCCGGCCTCGCCCGGCACCAGTCGGGTGTGCAGCGAGTCGTGCAGGTGGAGCAGTTGCTCCAGGCCGGCGAGCAGGACGGGCAGCGGCAGCCCGGGGTCGAGCGGCGCCGCCGCGGCGATGTTGTAGCGCGGCGCGTCGGCCGGGGCGAGCCGGCTCACGGCGTCCCGGATGGCCTGTTGGCCCCAGGTGGCGGGACCGGACCCGGCTCGGCCGGACGAGAAGGCGATGTGCAGCAGTTGACGAGTGGTCACCGTGTGGCTCTCCGATGTGGCGGTGGATCGTGACGTCGTGCCGGTGCGTTGGGAGCGCGGATGCTGCTGGGGAGAGTGTGGCGCACCACCCGCCCGCCGTCGAGGTCCGGTGGCCCGGGCCCGGGCCCGGGGCGCGGCGGGCGGGCGCGGCCGGGGCTTCCACATCTATCTCGACGTGAAGTATCTTGATGTCGAGATTGATGCCGATCATGCAACGGGGGGCCTGCCATGCGGGGGAACGGACTGATGGCGCAGCTGCGGAAGCCGCCGGGCGGGCGGGACGCGCGGATCATGCTGCTGGCGCAGTGCGTCGACCGGACCGGGAGCGGGGTGTGGGCGGCGGCCTCGGTGCTGTACTTCACCTACGTGTGCGGCATGGACGCCCGGCAGCTCGGCGTGCTGCTGGGCGTGGGCGCGGCGGCGGGGATCGCCGGGTCCCCGCTCGCCGGGCGGGCGGCCGAACGGCTGCCGGTGCGGTGGCTGCTGATCGGGTGCCACCTGCTGCGGATCGGCACGATGGGCCTGCTGCTGGCCGTCGACGACTTCGCCACGCTGCTCCCCGCCGTCGCCCTGACCTGCCTGGCCGAACGGGCGGCCAAGACCCTGGAGATGCTGTTCGCCACCCGGATCGCGGGCGAGCGGCGCGGCACGTACCAGGCGCTGTTCCGCAGCGTGGCCAACGCCGGGTACGCGCTCGGCGCGGGCATCGCGGCGATCGGCCTGGCGATGGGCACCACGACCGCCTACCGCGCGCTGATCGTGGCCAACGCGCTCTCCTTCGCCCTCGCCGCCGTCCTGGTCTGGCGCACCCGGGAGCCGGCCGGGCGCGGCCTGGTCGCGGCGGCCTCCGAAGATGAGCCCGCCGCCCGCCCGGCGGCCGTGCCGAGCCCCTGGCGCGACCGGGGCTACCTGCTGTTCGTCGCGCTCGACATGCCGCTGAACCTGGACGACTCGATCCTCAACGTCGGCCTGCCGCTCTGGCTCGTCCACCACACCGGCGCACCGCACGCCGTCGTCCCGGCCTTCCTGATCCTCAACACGGTGCTCGTGGTGCTCCTGCAACTGCGCGTCTCGGCACGGGCGGAGGGTTCGCGCGGGGCGGCCGCGGCGGTGGGCTGGTACGGCCTGACGCTGCTCGGCTGCTGCCTGCTGACCGCGCTCGCCACCGGCGGCGGGCCGTGGACGGCCTCGCTCGCGCTGCTCGCCGCGGCGATGCTGGTCACGCTGGCGGAGCTGATGCGCTCGGTGAGCTCCTGGGAGCTGGCGGTCGTCCTGGCACCCCCGGGGGCCCAGGCCTCCTACCTGGGGGTGGCCGGGATGGCCCAGTCGGTGCAGAAGTCGGTGGGCCCGCTGCTGCTCACCGGCGTGGTGATGACGGCCGGTCCGGCCGGCTGGCTGGCCCTCGGCGCGGCGACGGTCGGCCTCGGCGCGCTCCAGCGCCGGGCCAGCCTGCGCCGGCTGGCGGCCCTGGCCGTCCCGGCGGCCGAGCCGTCGCCGCGGGTGGGCGCGGCGGTCGGCTGATCCGGCGCGTCGCGGCCGCCGGGCGCGGAGGGCGGGGGGAGTCGCCAGGGCCTCGTGACGGGACGGGCCTGTGCCAGGTCCGCCGCGCTGCCGCAGGGCGGTTCGTCAGATCGGCTGGCGGGCCGTTTCCGCCGGCCCCGGCCGGGTGGCGGTGACGACGTGGTAGTCGAGGAGGCCGCTGCGCCAGGCGGGGAGGAAGTTGCGGCTCCAGTGGCCGGGAGGGACTGCGTCGGTGAGGTAGCGGTCGAGGCCGGGCCAGACGGCGTCGCCGATGGACTCGGTGGTGACGGTGGTGAAGCCGGCTGCGGCGAGGTCGCTGGTGAAGGCGGCGAGGGGGTGGGGGACGTCGAGGCCGTCGGCGAAGCTGGCGAGGAGGATGTTCAGGCGCTCGGTGATGTCCGGTCCGGCGGAGGCGAAGAAGGTGGTCACGACGAGTCGGCCGCCCGGGCGTAGCACCCGGGCGGTCTCGCGGGCGAAGCCGGTGAGTTCGCGGAAGTGCTGGGCGGCCTCGACGGAGTAGACGCCGTCCAGGGAGGCGTCGGCGAAGGGGAGTTGGTTGGCCGATCCGAAGGTGTAGGCCAGCCGGTCGGGGTAGGTGGCCAGGGCTTTGGCGTTGACGGCGCGGGCGCGCTCGATCTGGTCCGGGTGGATGTCGACGCCGGTCACGCTCCCGAACCGGAACTCGCGCAGGGCGAGCGCCGCGCCGAGCCCGCGCCCGCAGCCGACCTCGGCCAGCCGCAGCCGCTCGCGTGGCTCCGCGAACTCCCGCAGGACCCGCCGGTAGAGCTGCTCCTGGCTGTGGACCCGGTCCTCGGTCGTCGGGGCGGTGAGGTCCATGTCCTGCCAGTAGCCGAAGTTGATGAATCCACCGGCGAAACTCGCGGCCCGGGACAGATCGCCCGCACCGTAGGTCCGGCGTACGGGGGCGGGGATGTGGTCGTGGCTCATGACGGTCGGTCTCCCGGTGTGTGATGTACCCGGTCTCGGCGGTGGAGTGACGACCCCGGACCGGGGGCGCTGAACGTGCTGTGTGACGGTGCGGCGGCGCTGTGACCGGCTCCGCGGTGCTCGGCACCCGTCGGGCGCGCCGAGGTACGTACCCAAACCGGTGCTGATCCGAACACGGTACGTGATGGACTGCGGTCCGGGGCGGGAAAGGGGCGCGGAGGTGGCCCGGGGGGCTCAGAACACCGCCGCACTACCCCGGGCGGCTACCGGGCGCGCGGGACGGCGACGCCGACTTCCCGCGGGAGGCGATCGACGGGGTGGCGGGGGCGCAGCCGTGCGGGCCGGGTGCCCGGGCCCCGGGCACCCGGCGCGGTCACCAGCCGAGGAGGTGGGTGCGGCGGGTGAGGGCGGCGAGGATGGACTCGGCGGCGTCGGCGGGGGTGAGGGAACTGGTGTCCAGGGTGTGCGGGCCGGGGACGGCGCCCGGGGTGGGCTGGAGGACCACGAGGTGGAGGGCGGCGCCGGTGGTGCGGCTCTCGCGGCGGAAGGTGTCCAGGGTGGGCGGGGCGGCCGGGCACTCGACGATGACCTGGTAGCCGCCGGTCGCGTAGGCGAAGGCGGCCTGCGCGGCGGCGGCGAGGGCGGTGGTGTTCTGCCGCTCGGCCTCGGGGAGGTGCGGGGGGAGCTGGCCGCGCCGGATGACCCGCAGGAAGTCGTGCGCACGCAGGTGGACGCTCGGGTGCAGCCCCTCCGCGAGCCGGCTCGCGACCGGGCTCTGGCCGGCCCCGGCCGGGTCGACGAGGACGAGGACGCCGCCGGCGCCCCGGCCGCCCCCGAGCTCCGGCCCACCTACGGTCGTACGGTTCACAGCTGCTGATCCCTTCGCGGGCCGGGGACGGACGGGTAGCCGGGGCGAGGCGGTCGGAGTGCGGACGGGCCGGCCGGCCCGGATACGGACAGCCGACCGCCTCGTCCCTACGACTGGTGCTTTCGGGGATCAACCTAGTCCACGCCGGTGCCCCGAGTCGTCCCCACTCCTGCTCCGGAGCGCTCAGCGGTCCTCGACGCGCAGCACGATCGGGTTGGTGAGGGCCGCCATCGGGCCCCAGGGGAGGTCCGGGCCCATCGCGTTGCCCTTGCCCGGCGACCCGTCCGGCTTCGGGTGGCGGACCTCGGCCCGGACGTAGGCGGCGAGCGAGGCCGTCGTGCGCCAGACCACCGTGCCGGAGCCGTCGGCGGGCAGTGACTCCTGGTGCAGCTGGCCCTCGTCGGTGAGCAGGCGGACCGTCCCGCCGGGGACGCCGGAGACGGTGAGCCGCACGTCCAGCGGGGCGTCCGCCGGGACGGCCAGCTCCTCGCCGATGCCGGCCCGGCGGCCGTGCCCGGTGACGGTGAACTCCAGCTGGACGGCGGCGGATTCGGCGAGCCAGCTGCGCCCGTCGCGCAGCCCGTCGAGGATCGCGTCCCGGGTGAGGTCCTCGGCCAGGACGACGTTGTGCGGGGCGCCGATCACCTGCGGGGCGCTGTGCGCGTCGCTGTTGCCCAGCGCGGGCAGCCAGGAACGGCCCTCGCGCAGGGCGACGGCGAGCCGGCCGTCCCAGGTGTCGACCGCGGACTCGTCGTCGTACGTCCAGGGCCCGTTCCACACCTCGACGCCGTCGGCCTGCTCGTAGCCGAACTTCCACTGGCAGGCGACGTACGGGCAGTACGGGTGCGCGGGCACCACCAGGCCGCCGGAGCGGCGGACCTGACGGACGAAGCGCGGGTACTCCTCGTCGCGGGAGCGGTAGCGCCAGTCGACGAACTGGCCCGCTTCGAGGCCGAGGGCCAGCCAGTGGCCGTTGCGGGTGGTGATCTCCTCGCCCGGGATGATCAGCAGGTCGGGGCCGGCCAGCGGGCCCCAGACCGCGTGCGAGGAACTGGTGTTGTGGTCGGTGGAGACGATGAAGTCGAGGCCGGCCGCGCGGGCTCCGGCGGCCACCTCCTCCGGGAGGCGCCGTCCGTCGGAGTGCACGGTGTGCAGGTGGCAGTCGCCCCGGTACCAGGCGCGGCCGCGGCCGCGGGCCCGCTCGGACGGGTAGTGCGGGGTGAACGCCGGCCCGGGGGCGCCGAACCGGAGGGTGACCTGGACGTGGTAGTCCAGCCCCTGCGGTGCGATCTGGTAGGGGCCGAGGGCGAGGTGCCAGGTGCCCGGGTTGATCGGGCCGGGGAGGTAGCCGGGGGTCGCGGTGTCGCGGGCGAGGCTGAACTCGGTGCGGAAACCGCCGGACCAGCCGCGGAAGCCGGGGCCGCCGAGGTCGGTGCCGCGTTCGTCGAAGATGCCGATGTCGCAGGAGTTGCCGGGGGTGCCGGCCGGGACCGGGGGTTTGTCGTAGCCGTAGCCGACGGCGATCTCGCGGACGCCGGCGGGGACTTCGACGGGGAGGTAGACGAAGTCGGGGGCGCCGGTGGGGAGGTGGCCGGTGAGGGTGAGGGTCCGCTCGGTGCCGGGGGTGCCGGGGGTGCCGGGGGTGTGCGGCGTGCCGGGGGCGCCGGGTGCGGAGGCGGCGGCGGGGGTGGTCGCGGCGAGGCCGAGGGCGGCGGCGGCTCCGGTGGTGAGGCCGGTGCGGAGGAGGTCGCGGCGGGCGGGGCGTGGGGTGTCGTGGTCGGCGGGCATCGGGTCCTCCGGGTCGGGGCGGGCGGGTCCGTTCGGCCCCTTACCCGTGGCGGTGAATCAGGGGTGAGCCGGGGCCCACGGGCGGGGGGCGGGTCGGTGAAGGGGGTCGCCGTCGGCCGGGTCGGCGAGTTGCGGGCGGTGACGAATAGTCCGTTCATATTCATAACGAGCGGATCGGATCATCGCGGAGGAGGCGGGTGTGGCACTGAGTCGGCGGGCGCTGCTGGCGGCGGTGGCCGGGAGCACGCTGGCGGGGTGCGGGCCCTCGGCGGGCGGCGGGGCGGCGGCCCCGGTGGCTTCCGCTTCGGTTTCGGAGGCCTCCGAGGCCTCGGCGATATCGGCGGCGACGCCGTCGGAGCCCCCGACGCCCACCCCGACCGCCGCGCCCGCGAGCCGGGAGCCGACCCGGGCCGAGCTGGTCGACCGGTACGGCGGCACCGCGCCGAAGCAGTGGGGGATGGAGGTCACCGGGGTGACCACCAAGCTGCCCGACGGCGAGAGCGCGACGGCGCTCACCTTCGACGCCTGCGGCGGCCCCGGCGGGAACGGGTACGACGCCGACCTGATCGACTTCCTGCGGAAACGTTCCGTCCGCGCCACGCTCTTCCTGAACGCCCGCTGGATCGACGCCAACCCGGACGTGTTCAAGCAGCTCGCCGCCGATCCGCTCTTCGAGATCGGCAACCACGGCACCGTCCACCGCCCGCTCTCGGTCACCGGCCGCTCCGCCTACGGCATCGCCGGCACCGGTGGCGTCGGCGAGGTGTACGACGAGGTCGCGGGCAACGCGCACAAGCTCGCCGGGCTGCTCGGCCACCCGGTGCGGTTCTTCCGCTCCGGTACCGCGCACTACGACGACGTCGCCGCCCGGGTGGTCGCCGACCTGGGGGAACGCGCCGCGGGCTTCACCGTGAACGGCGACGGCGGGGCGACGCTCAGCGCCGCCGAGGTGCGGCAGGAGATCGCGGCGGCCCCGCCGGGGGCGATCGTGATCTGCCACATGAACCACCCGGGCGGCGGCACCGCCCCCGGGGTGGCGGCGGCGGTGCCAGGGCTGCTGGCGCAGGGGCGGCGCTTCGTCCGGCTGTCGGAGGTGCTGCCGTGAGGTGCCGGGGCGGCGGGCTGCGGCGACGGGCGCGGACCGCGTTGCGGCGTTAGGCCAGTCGGAGGCCTCCCGGGTGCTCCTCCTCGATGATCCGGACCAGCCAGTCGAACACCGTCGGCCCCTTGCCGGCCCGGGCGGCGGCGAGGTCGGCGCGGACGTGCTCGCGGTTGGCGGGGTGGCAGTGGGCCAGCCGCAGTTCCAGCTGGCGGACCGTCTCCGGGTAGCCGAGGTTGCGCCGGGAGACCGCGTGGTCGCGCCACTCGATCAGGTAGTCGCCGTCCTCGGGGGTGCCGTAACCGCCGCGCAGGCAGTCGGCGAAGGCGTCGAGGTTCCGGCCGAAGTAGCCGTCGCTGCCGATGGTCTCACCGACCACGTCCCAGAAGTCGTCCAGCGTGTGGATCCGGGTGCCAGCTATCACATAGGTCACGGTCACGGGGTCGAGGATATGCCGAGTGCGGTCGCCGGTGCGCCGGACTACCGGGCGACCGCGATGGCGGTGGCGAGCAGCCCGTCACCGACGGCCCAGCGGCCCTCGAAGCCCTCGATGCGGCGGCCGTTGACGTTCGGGCCGGGGACGAGCAGGCGGGCGGTGAAGGAGCCGTCGGGGGAGAGGACCAGGTCGGCCTCGCTGAAGTCCAGGAACTGCTCGGTGAGCGGGAACCACGCCTTGTACACGGACTCCTTGGCGCTGAACAGGATGCGGTCCCACGGGGTGTCGGGGTGCTCGGCGAGCAGGTCGACGATCCGCTTCCCCTCCTCAGGCAGCGCGATGACGTCCAGGACGTCGTCCGGGAGCGGCAGGGCGGGCTCGGCGTCGATGCCGACCGAGGCGAGGTCGCCGGAGAGGGCGACGGCCGCCGCTCGGAAGCCCTCGCAGTGGGTGAGGCTGCCGACGACGCCGTCGGGCCAGCTCGGGGCGCCGCGCAGGCCGGGGACCAGCGGGCGGTAGGGGATGCCGAGGCGGGTGAGGGCGGTGCGGGCGCAGTGGCGGACGGTGGTGAACTCCCGGCGGCGCTTGGCCACCGCCTGGACGACGGCGGCCTCCTCGGCCGGTTCCAGCCGGGCCTCCGGCGGGTCGTCGTAGGACACCTCGGTCACGACGGCGTCCGGCAGCAGGTCCCCGATCACACGCTCCCCCTCGGTCGGTGCGCGGACGGCCGCCGCGCGGATCGAGCCTAACCGGGTGGGGGTGGTCCCGGCGGGCCTTCCGGGGAAGATCCACCCGGACCACCCGGACCACCCGGACCACCCGGACCACCCGGAGCACCGGGACCGCTGGGACCACTGGGACCACCGACACGCCGGGGCCACCGGCGCCCCGGGCCGTCACCCGAAGGCGGCCGCCGCCTCGCGCAGCGCCCGGGCGACGGTGGGACGGACGGACGGACGGTCGGAGAGCGAGCGAGCGGCGACAACAACGGCGGCGGTCGCTTTCGGCGCTCGTCCCGGTCGAGCGCAAACCGGCGCGTGCGGACGGATCCGCGGCCGAGCGCCGCGATGCTACGGTCGTCCCCACTGGGGCGGTTCGGCAGTGCGGCCGAGGTCGCGCGAATGGTCGGCTTCCCGGCGAGCGAGGAATCCTCGGTCGTCAGCGGTGCCCGCCTCGCCGTGGACGGTGGAACGACCGCGATGCCGCCCGAAGCCCTGTTGCGCTGACACCTTGTTCGAGGAGGGCCCCGCTGTGCGTGCCGAACCGGTCGCCGACACACCGTACCTGGAGCTGGGCGAGGGCCCGCTGTGGGACCAGTCCGCGCAACTGCTGCGCTGGATCGGTATCCCCGACCGGCGGGTGCTCACCCTGGACCCGGCCTCGGGGGCGATCAGTTCGGTCGAACTCGACGTCACCCCCGGCACCTTGATGCCGTACGGCGACGGCGGGCTGATGCTCGCCACCGAGCGCGGCTTCGAGCGGCTCGACCCGGCCACCGGCCGCACCGCGCTGGTCGCCGCCGTCGAGGCCGACCGCCCGGACCGCCGGATGAACGACGGCAAGACCGACCCGTACGGCCGGCCGGTCGCCGGCTCGATGGGGCGGGGGGAGCCGCGCGAGCCCGGATCGCTGTACCGGCTGGAGCGCGACGGCGGCGTCCGGGCGATCCTCGGCGGGCTCGACATCCCCAACGGCCTCGCCTGGCCGGAGCCCGACCGGCTCTGGCACATCGACACCACCACGCGCCGCATCGCCCTCTACCCCTACCCCGAGCACGGCCCCCTCGGCGAGCGGATCCGCACGCTCGACGTCTCCCACCTGCCGGGTTACCCGGACGGCATGACGCTCGACGCCGACGGAAACCTGTGGGTGGCGTTCTGGGACGGCTGGGCGGTGCACTGCCTCTCGCCCGAGGGCGAGGTGCTGGCGTCGGTCGAGCTGCCGGTGCCGCGCGTCACCAGTTGCGCCTTCGGCGGGCCGGACGGGCGGACGCTCTACATCACGTCCGCCCGGTCCGACCAGGAGCCGCTCTCCGGGGGCCTGTTCAGCGTCCGGCTGTGAGGGTGCCGGCTGTGAGGGTGCCGGATTCGAGGGGGCCGCGCCCCTACTGCCCGAGCAGGCGGGCGAAGTCCAGCCCGAGGCTGCCGAGCACCGGCAGCGCGCCGAGGTCGGTGACGCCGCCGACGGGGATGTTGTAGCCCTGGTTCACCGCGCGGGGCACGGGTGCGGCGTTGGCGGGTGCGGCGGCGGCCGGGATCAGGGCGGCGCCGAGGAGCAGGGCGGCGAGTGCGGTGCGCATGGGGCGGGGCCTCCGGGGGTGGGCGTGGTGGCCTGTCAACACCCTGCGGCGCGACGCGGTCACGTATCTTCGCCCCTTCGGCCGTATTGGTAAAGATTCCTGACTTGTGTTCATGTCAACATGGCGGCGGTCTGGACCACGCCACCGTCGAGCGCATACGTTCTCTTCACTCGGACGGGCATCGGGCGGTTTCGCTGAACCCTCGTGCGGCTTCGGCGACTTCTGCCTGTCATGCCCATGGCTAGAGAACCGGAGGGAACCATGCGCGCCATCAGCAAGAACCTCAGGATCCTCGCGGGCGCCCCGCTCGCGGCCGCCGCCCTCATCGCCCTCACCGCCGGCACCGCCAGCGCGGCGATACCGATCAACACGCCCATGGCCGGCAAGGCCACCTACTACAACGACGCCGGCTACGGCGCCTGCGGCACCCAGATCAACGCCTCCAACCAGATGCTCGTCGCGGTCTCCCACACCTGGTGGACCAGCGCCAACCCCAACAACGACCCCCTGTGTCAGGGCATTTCGGTCAAGGTCAGCTACCAGGGCAAGACCGTCACCGTCCCCGTCCGGGACAAGTGCCCCTCCTGCGACGCCAGCCACCTCGACCTCAGCCAGCCCGCGTTCGCCCAGCTGGCCCCGCTCGGCCAGGGCGTCATCAACGGCCTCACCTGGCAGTTCGTCAAGGCCGGCCTGAACGGCAAGACCGTCGAACTCTCCGAGCCCGTCACCGGCTCGACCATCGGCTGAGACGGCGGATGAGTGACCGTGCCCGCCCCGTGACGCGGGGGCGGGCACGGTCGTCGCCCGGGTTCCGCTCTCAGCGCCTCAGCGGCAGAGCGCGGCGTCGACGGCGTCGGCGACGCGCTGCTTGACATCGGCGGACGGCAGGGTGGTGACGGCGATGTCGGCGGCGCGGCCGTCCTCGGTGACACCACCGCGGGTCACGTAGCCCGGGAGCGTGCCGCCGTGGCCCCAGTACACACCCCCGCAGGACAGCGGACGGCTGGCGAGCCCCAGCCCGTAACGGCCGCCGGGGCCCATGTACTCGGCGGGGACGGTCACCTGCATCTGGGCGAGCTGGGCCGGGGCCAGCAACTCGCCGCCGAGCAGGGCGCGGAAGAAGCGGTTGAGGTCGCTGTTCGTGGACACCAGGGCGCCGGCCGTCCAGGCCCAGGACATGTCCTGCTCGGTGACGTCCAGCGGCTGGTCACCGGGCTCCTCGGTGTAGTAGCCGTGCGGGTGGCGCTCGTGCACCGTCATGTCGCCCTGGGCGGGGAAGTAGGTGTGCCGCAGGCCGATGCGGTCGATGACCCGCCGGGTGATCTCCTCGCCGACGGGCCGCCCGGTGACCTTCTGGATGATCAGACCGGCGATCAGGTAACCGGTGTTGCTGTACTTCCAGCCCTTGCCGGGCTCGAAGTCGGGCTTCTGGGCGAGCGCGAGGTCGAGCAGGTCGCGGGGCTCGTGGTACTGGGAGAGGCCCTGGTCGGGCAGGAAGTGGGTGTAGTCGGGAAGGCCGCTGGTGTGCTGGAGGATCTGGTGGACGGTGATCTTCCGCCCGTCGATGCGGCTGCCGTCGGCGCCGGTGCCGCGGACGAGGCCCGGCAGGTAGGTGTCGAGGGAGGCCTCCAGGTCGACCTTGCCCTCGGCGACGAGTTGCAGGACCACGACGGCCGTGAAGGACTTGGTGTTGCTGCCCGCCCGGACCTGCCCGTCCACCGGCACCGCCGCGCCGGTGGCCAGATCGCCCACCCCGGCCGTGTAGGTACGGGAGTGCCCGTTCCGGTCCCGCACGGTGGCCAGCGCGCCGGGCACACCGTCCTGCCGGACCAGCGCGTCGAGCCGCTGCTGCACGACGTCGGCCCGGGGGCCCGCCGCCTGGGCCGCGGGCGCGGCGGCCATGCCGAGCAGCAGGGCGCCCGCGGCGACGGCCGCTGCGCTGAGCCGGAGTGGTCGAGTCCTGTACGGCGTGGACGGGTTCACGGAGCGTCTCCTCTCGCCGGGCCGCGTGCCCGGGACTCCAGGGCACCACGCGGCACCGACGGCGGTCGTCCGCGCGCAGGAGGAGGCGGGGTCGGAGCCGTGGTCCTGATGGCCTACGACCTGCGGGGTATGAAAGCGGTTCAGCCGGCGCCGGTTCGCAGGGCGCGGCCTGCGGGTGCTGGAGCTGTTGGCGGACTGACAGGGTGGCTGGCCGGGCGGGGGGATCTTGGCAGTGTGGGGGTGTTCGGGCGTGGCCGGTGCGGCGTAGCGTCCGGGCAGGTCGGCGACGGGTGTGGGAGGTTCTGGTGGCGGTCAACGGCGAGGTGTCGTTCTGGTACGCGGCGAGCGGGCTGCCGGAGCCGGGGCCGGCGTTGCCCGGGAGCGCGGACGTCGACGTGTGCATCGTCGGCGGCGGGTACACCGGGCTGTGGACGGCGTACTACCTGAAGAAGGCGGAGCCGTCGCTGCGGATCGCGGTGCTGGAGCGCCGGTTCTGCGGCTACGGCGCCTCGGGGCGCAACGGCGGGTGGCTGTACAACGGGTTCGCGGGCCGGGGCGCGTTCGCGAAGCGGTACGGGCCGGGTGCGGCGGCGGCGATGCAGCGGGCGATGGACGAGGCGGTCGGGGAGGTCGTGGACGTCGCCGCCGCCGAGCGGATCGACGCGCACATCGTGCGTGGCGGCGTACTCGAAGTCGCCAGAAACAGAGCCCAGTTGGAGCGGCTCAAGGCTTTCGCCGCCGCCGAGCGGGCGTACGGTGAGGAGCGCGTCGAGCTGCTGGGCGCCAAGGAGGCCGCCGACCGGATCGCCGTCGCGGGCGCCCTCGGCGGCACCTGGACGCCGTACGGTGCGCGGATCCAACCAGCGGAGTTGGTGCGCGGGCTGGCGCGGGTGGTGCGGGACCTCGGGGTGGCGGTGCACGAGGGGACGGCGGTGACGGCGATCCTGCCGGGCACCGCGTACGCCCGGCCGCGCGCGGTGACGCCGCAGGGCACGGTGACCGCCGAGTACGTGCTGCGCGCCACCGAGGGGTTCACGGCGGGCCTTCGCGGCGAGCGGCGGACCTGGCTGCCGATGAACTCGGCGATGATCGCCACCGAGCCGCTGCCGCCCGCCTTCTGGGCGGAAGCGGGCTGGCAGGGCCGCGAGGTGCTGGGCGACTTCGCGCACGCCTACATGTACGCGCAGCGCACCGCGGACGACCGGATCGCGCTGGGCGGCCGGGGTGTGCCGTACCGGTTCGGCTCGCGGACGGACGCGGACGGCGGCACCCAGGTGGAGACCGTGCGCCAGCTCCGGCAGATCCTGAACCGCTTCTTCCCGGCGGCCGCGAGCGCCCGGATCGACCACGCCTGGGCGGGCGTGCTCGGCGTGCCCCGGGACTGGTGCGCCACGGTGGAGCTGGACCGGGCGAGTGGCCTCGGCTGGGCGGGCGGGTACGTCGGCAGCGGGGTGACCACGACGAACCTGGCGGGCCGGACCCTGCGCGACCTGGTCCTCGGGCGGGACACCGGGCTGACCGGGCTGCCCTGGGTGGGCCACACCGTGCGCCGCTGGGAGCCCGAGCCGCTGCGCTGGATCGGGGTGCACGCGATGTACGCGGCCTACCACGCGGCGGACCGCCAGGAGGCGGGCGGACGGGCCACCACCTCGCCGATCGCCCGCGTCGCGGACGTCGTCTCCGGGAGGTGGTGAACACGACCGCGCGGATCCGGGTGTGAGGGAGCGGGCCCGCGCGGATCCGGGCGCCACCGAGCACGGTGGGCGGTAGCGAGCACGGTGGCGGATCGCCACCTCGGATCCGCCACCGTGCCCGCCACGGCCGTTCGGACGCTCCGCCGTGCAAAGCGGCCCGGGAGCAAGCACGGTGGGGGCGTGCTGAGGAGAACGCTGGTGGCCCTGTGCGCGCTGTGTGCCGGGTGCGCCCTGCTGTTCTGCGCGCCGGCGACCGGCGCGCAGGCCAGGTCGCCCGGGTGGGCGGTCGTGGTGGTGGACCAGGAGTCGCGCAGCGTCCTGGTGCTGCAGAGCGCCGAGGAGCTGATGGCCTACCGGGGCCCGGGGCGGCTGCCGGTCGTGTGGGGCTGGAGCGCCGACCGGGCGGCCGGGCTCGCGGACCTGACGCCCGCGCGGAGCTGGACGAATCCGGACGAGGCGAAGAGCCGGGTCCGGCAGGGCCAGCGCTACCTGCTGACCACCGCCTCCGGCGGGTTGGCCGCCGTCGTGGACACCACCACCGGCGCGACCCACTGGGCGGCGGACCTGGGTGGGGCGGCCAATCCGCACAGCATCGAGCTGCTGCCGGACGGCAATGTCGCGGTCTCGGCGAGCGGCGGCGGGTGGGTGCGGCTGTACGCGGCTTCGCAGGGGCCGCGTGCCACCGCCCACGCCGGCTACCCGCTCCCGGGCGCGCACGGCGTGCACTGGGACGGCCGGACGGGCCTGCTCTGGGTGCTCGGCGACGACGTGCTGACCGCGCTGCGGGTGGGCGGCACCCCGGCGGCGCCCACCCTGACCGCCGTCCGGTCGACGCCGCTGCCCGACCACGGCGGGCACGACCTCGCGCCGGTGCTGGCCGAGCCAGGGCGGTTCTGGGTGAGCACGCAGGCCGGCCTGTGGCGGTACGACCCGGCGGCCGACCGCTTCACCGCCGTGCGGCTGGGCGGCCCCGCAGCGGTCCGGGACGTGAAGAGCGTCGGGGACGAGCCCGGCACCGGACGGTTGCTGACGGTGGCCCCCGACCACAGCGGGCCGTGCTCCTGGTGCACCTCGGTGATCACCCTGCACCGGCCGGACGGGACGCGGATGCTGCGCGGGACGCATCTCTACAAGGCGAGGTGGTGGGGAGGCTGGTAGCAGATCTTCGACGTGCAGGTGCCGGTTTCGGGGTTCGGGTCGCCGATGCCACCCGTTCTGCCGACGGCATTCGGATGATGGGGCATATTGTGTACCCCGGCAAACTACTCCAATAGAAGTGAGTTTCCCGTCGCCGTCCGTAAACCATCCGTCGACCGTGTCGGCTTGGGATAGCGTCGAAGGCGTCGGGGGGCCGACACCGATTCGGTGTATTCGAACACCAGTTACCGGGCCGTAATGGCCGGAATGAGTCATGGAGAAAAACGTGTCGAATCTGATGCCGGAAAACATGCCGGAGAAAATGCCGGACACCGTCGACGACCTGCAGCTCGCGGCGGAATCGCTGGCCGCTTTCCCGGCCCGGGGCGCGGCCGTCGGCGCCGATGTCACCGAACGTCTCGCGGCGGTCGCCGAACTCTGCCGGTCGGTCGACGCGGTGCTCGACAGCCTGGTCGTCCAGGTCGCCGCGGAGGCGGCCGAGGAGGGTTGGACGGCGGCCCGGATGGCGGCGGAACAGTCCGGTTACTACGCCAGGTTGCGCCGGGCGCTGCTCCCCGCCGCGACCGGTGCCGGGCTGACGCAGCAGTGAGCGCGCTGCACCCGGGCGTGCACGTGCTGTCCTGCCCCACCCGGTGGAGCGACGTCGACGAGAACGGGCACATCAACAACGCCCGACTGGTCGGCTACGTCCAGGAGGGGATTTACGACATGTTCTGCCACCACGAGACCGCCGTCCGGGACGCCCTGTTCCCGTCCGGATTCATTATCGCGCGACACGAGATCGATTTTCTGGAGCAGTTGTACCACCGGCCCGAGCCATTGTCGGTGCAGTTGACGGTTGAACGGATCGGGCGGAGTTCCACGCATATCGTGGTGGATGTCTGCCGTGACCCGCTCACCTTTATGCGGGCCAGGACCGTGGTGGTCGCACGGGACCGTGAATCCGGCCGCTCGCGCAAACTCAGTTCGAACGAGCGCAGTTTTCTCGAGGCGTTTATGCCGGACGCGGTGCGGGTCCCCGCCGCGCAGGCTGTGCCCGCCGCACCGGCCGCGCCGGTCACGGGGCCTCCGCCGCAGCGCGTGGCGGCCCGCTCGGGCGCCGCTCTGCCGCACCGCACCCGCAGACGGTGTCGGGCGTCGGTGGCCTGACACCCGGGCCCCTGGTGGCCCCGCGCCGGGCAGGGCGCGGGCCGGCGGCGTGATCGACAACGGCGTCGATCCGTCCGGCCGGTCTCCCTGCCGCCGTGCCGCCGCGCCGCAGTACGCTGAGCAGCACGGGTACCGGCGAACCCCAGGCGGTCACAGGCCGTGACGGCGCAGCCGACCGGACCTCGCCGCCACCAGCCGTCCGCCACGGGCCGTCCGCCACCAGCCGTCCGCCGCCACCGGGCCACCGGGCCAGGGACCGCCCGCGAGAGGGCCGGCGGCTCTCGGCCTCCGGCTTCCGGGCGGAGCGCAGCCGGTCCCGCCGACCGGAAGGAGGACGCGATGACCATCTCCCCGGAGGACTTCCGCGCCCGCGTCGTCGACTGCGGGGAGTACCCGAGCGAGGCGGAGGCGGAACACGCCATCCGGGTCGTGCTCGCACTGCTCGGTGAGCACCTGGTCGGGGCCGAACGGGCCGAGCTCGCCGAGGTGCTGCCCGAGGCGTACGCCCCGCTGCTGCGCGATGCCGGGCCCGCCGCCGAACCGCTGACCGCCGAGCGCTTCGTGCGCGGCGTGGTCGGCTGGATCGACGGCGCTACCGAGGCGACCGGGCCGTGGGACATCGGGGCCGTGCTCGGCACCCTCGCCGACCTGGCCCCGCAGGAGCTGGTCGACCGCGTGGTCGAGCAGCTCCCGGACGGCTACGACCTGCTGTTCGGCCACCCGGTGCCGGCCTGGGCCGGCGCGCCGGTGGTGGCCCGGAACAGCTCCGCACCCCGGCCGGTCAGCTCGACCGGCCCGGCGCCCGGGCGCAGGTAGACGGACGCGCCCCGGGGGAGGTCGAGGTCCGCGAAGCCAGGGGCGTGCAGTCGGGCGCGGCCCTCGACGCACAGCAGGATCTGCGGGGTGGGCAGCTCGGCGCGGACGGCGGCCGGGCCGGGGCGCAGCCGGGAGAGCCGGAACTCCTCGGCGGGGGAGGAGAATTCGTCCTCGAACCGGTCGCCCGGGAGCGCCGCGAGGACCTGCGGTTCACCGGTGCGGAAGGACGTGACCGCCAGCAGGCCGTCGACGTCGACGTGCTTGGGGGTGAGCCCGCAGCGCAGCACGTTGTCCGAGTTGGCCATCAACTCCACGCCCACGCCCCGGAGATAGGCGTGCGGCACCCCGGCGTCCAGGTAGAGGGCCTGGCCCGCCGTGAGCCGGACGTGGTTGAGCAGCAGGGCGGCGATCAGACCCGGGTCGCCGGGGTACTGCGCGGCGGCGCGGGCGTAGCCGGCGCAGGCCTCGGCGAACGGGCCGCCCTCGGCCGCGAGCCGGTGCAACGCCCTGGTCACGTCGGCGAGTTGGGGTCGGGTAGGTCGGTCCTCGGCCAGGACCCGGCGCAGCAGCGCGGGCAGGGCCTCGGCGGCGGGGCGCGCGCGGAGGTCGTCCGCCCAGGGGGCGAGCAGCGGGACGGCGAGCGCGTCCAGCAGCCGGGCCGCTTCAGGCGCCGGGCGGAAGCCGCACAGCGCTTCGAAGTCCCCGAGGGCGCAGATGAGTTCGGGCTTGTGCCCGGGGTCCTTGAAGACTCGTTCGGGTGCGTCGAGCGGGATCCCGCGGGCCTCCTCGGCCGCGTACCCGGCCGCCGCCTGGGTCCGGGTCGGGTGGACCTGGAGGGAGAGCGCCCGGTCGGCGGCCAGCACCTTGAACAGGAACGGCAGCGCCGGGCCGAACCGCCCCACGGTGTCCGGCCCGAGCATGGCGTTCGGGTACCGCTGGATGAGTTCGTCCAGCGGCTGCGGTCCGCCGGCGCCGTCCGGAGCCAGCAGCTCGGAGGGCGCCGACGGGTGTGCGCCCATCCACAGTTCGGCCTGCGGGGCTCCGGTCGGCGCGGTGCCGGTCAGCGCGGGGATGGCGGTGGGCGAGCCCCACGCGTACGGGCGGACCGGGTTGTGGAGCAGGGCGAAGGGCGGGAGCGACATGGCGCGGCCTCCGAGGGGTCGGGTCAGCGGCAGAGCGCGGCCGCGCCGATCAGCCCGGCATCGGTGCCGAGTTCGGCGCGGCGGACGTCGAGGCCGCGGATGTAGGACAGCGTGGCGTAGCGGTCGAGGTGGCGGGCGAGCGGTGCGAACAGGACGTCGCCGGCGGTGGCGACGCCGCCGCCGACCACCACCCGGTCGAGGTCGACCAGGGCCGCGGTGGCGGCGATCCCGGCGGCGAGGGCCTGGGCGGCGCGGTCGAAGGAGGCGAGCGCGACCGGGTCGCCCGCCTCGGCGTCGGCGGCGACGGCCCGGGCCGAGCGGTCCTCCCCGGCCGGGCGCCAGCCCTCGGCGAGGGCCCGGCGGGCGATGGCGGTGCCGCTGGCGAGGCCCTCCAGGCAGCCGCGCGAGCCGCACGGGCAGGGCTCGCCGTCCAGGTCGACGGTGATGTGGCCGAGGTGGCCGGCGTTGCCGCTCGGGCCGGGGCGGACGGCGCCGTCGAGCACCAGCCCGGCGCCGACCCCGGTCGACACCACCAGGCACAGCGCGTTGGCCGCGTCCCGGGCGGCGCCCTGCCAGTGCTCGGCGGCGGCCATCGCGACGCCGTCCCCGGCCAGGTGGACGGGCAGCCGCCGGGCGGCGACCGCCGGGTGCGCGGCGACCTCGGCGACCAGCGGGAAGTCGAGCCAGCCGGGGATGTTGACGGGGCTGACGGTGCCGGCGACGAGGTCGACCGGGCCGGCGCTGCCGATCCCGACGGCCGTCACGGCGGCCCAGTCGGCGGTGGCGGCGAGCCGGTCCAGCACCTCGTGCACGACGGCGAGCACGGCTGCGCCCGGCTCCCGGGCCGGGGTGGGCAGTTGGTGCCGGTGCCGCAGCTGCCCGTGGCCGTCGACCAGCGCACCGGCGATCTTGGTGCCGCCGATGTCCACGGCGGCGAACAGCGGGGTGGCGGCGGGCGGCGGGGCGAGGGTCATCGCGGCGGGCTCCAGGCGGGTTCGGGCGGGGGCGGCGCCCCGGCGGGCGGGCCGGGGCGCCGATCAGCGTAGTGCGGCAGGCGGGGCGCGGCATACGGCGTGCGGTGGCCCTGACAGCGGGGCCCCGCACGCCGTATGCCGGCGGTGCTCAGCCCGCCGCGCTCAGGCGCAGCGTGACCAGCTCGAACGGCCGCAGCGCCAGCCGCACCGCGCCGTCCTCCACGGTCACCTCGCCGCGGGTGCCGTCCCAGGGCCGCTCCAGCAGGTCGCAGGGGACGGCGCCGGCCAGCGGGTAGGAGGTGGTGAGCAGGCCCCGGGCGCGGCCGCCGCCCGCCTCGTAGACCCGGACGATCAGGTCGCCGCTGCGGTCGTCGGCGAGCTTGACCGCGCTGACCACCAGCGCGTCGTTGTCCAGCCGCACCAGCGGCGCGACCTGCTCGGCGCTGCCGGTGACGCGCCGCTCGGGCAGGCCGATCCGGTAGCCCTCGCGGACGGCGTCGCCGATCGCCGCGCCCGGGACGAGGGCGTGCCGGAAGCGGTGCAGGCCCTGGTCGGTCTTCGGGTCGGGGAAGCGGGGCGCGCGCAGCAGCGAGAAGCGGACCGTGGTGGTGGTGCCGCCGTCGGTGTCGCGCACGGCGCGGGTGACGTCGTGGCCGTAGGTGGAGGCGGTGACGAGGGCGACGCCCCAGCCGGGCTCGTCGAGGTGGACGAAGCGGTGGTTGCAGGCCTCGAACTTGGCGGCGTCCCAGCTGGTGTTGGTGTGGGTGGGCCGGTAGAGGTGGCCGAACTGGGTCTCGGCGGCGTAGCGCTCGGTGTGCACGTCCAGCGGGAACGCGGCCTTGAGGAACTTCTCGGTCTCGTGCCAGTCGACCTCGGTGTCGATGTCGAGCCGCTGCTCGCCCGCCCGCAGGGTGAGGGTCTGGACGACGGTGGACGAGCCGAAGGAGCGCGCCACCCGGACGGCGGCCTGGTCGGGGGCGGAGAGCGCCGTCAGCGCGTCCACGGCGGTCAGGTCGGTGACGGTGTTGCGGTAGAACTGGTCGACGTCCCAGGCGTCCCACATGTTGGGGAAGTCCGGGTGCAGCTGGAGCAGGTTGGCCCGGGTGCCGGGGGCGACGCTCTCCCGGCCGCTCGCCACCTCGACCACCGACGCCACCAGGCCGTCGGCGTCCACGACCACGTCCAGCAGCCCGTTGCGCAGCAGGAAGCCGCCCTCGGGCCGCTCGACGACCTCGCAGGCGCCCGCGCCGAACACGGCCGGTGCGGCCCCGCCGGCCGGGACGGCCGAGCGCGGGTGCGGCGCCGAGTTGAACACCAGCTCGCGCCCGCCGGCGGTGTCCCCGGCGAGGGCCTGCTGGGCGCCGTCGATCAGCGAGTCCAGTTCCGCGGCCAGCGCCGCGTACGTCGCCTCGGCCTCGCGGTGCACCCAGGCGATGGAGGAGCCGGGCAGGATGTCGTGGAACTGGTGCAGCAGGACGGTCTTCCAGATCCGGTCCAGTTGCTCGTACGGGTAGGCCGCACCGGTGCGCAACGAGGCGGTGGCGCACCAGAGTTCGGCCTCGCGCAGTAGGTTCTCGCTGTGCCGGTTGCCCTGCTTGGTCTTCGCCTGGCTGGTCAGGGTGGCCCGGTGCAGCTCCAGGTAGAGCTCGCCGACCCAGACCGGCGGGTTCGGGTACTCGGCCTCGGCCTTGGCGAAGAACTCGGCGGGCTTCTCCCAGCGGACGGTGGCCGAGCCCTCCAGGTCCTTCATCCGGCCCGCCTTGGCGACCATCTCGCGGGTGGTGCCGCCGCCGCCGTCGCCCCAGCCGGTCGGGGCGAGCGAGTGCCGGGCCACCCCCTTGTCCTTGAAGTTCTTCGCCGCGTGGGCGATCTCGCTGCCCTTCATGGAGCAGTTGTAGGTGTCCACGGGCGGGAAGTGGGTGAAGATCCTCGTCCCGTCGATGCCCTCCCAGAGGAAGGTGTGGTGCGGGAACTTGTTGATCTGGCTCCACGAGATCTTCTGCGTCAGCAGCCACTTGGAGCCCGCGTTGCGGATGATCTGCGGCAGGCCGCCGGTGAAGCCGAAGGTGTCGGGCAGCCACGCCTCGTGGTTCTCCACCCCGAACTCGTCCAGGAAGAACCGCTTGCCGTGCACGAACTGCCGGGCCATCGCCTCCGAGCTGGGCATGTTGGTGTCGGACTCGACCCACATGCCGCCGGCCGGGACGAACCGGCCCTCGGCCACGGCCTTTTGCACCCGGGCGTACACCTCGGGGCGGTGCTCCTTGATCCAGGCGAACTGCTGCGCCTGGGACATGGTGTAGAGGAAGTCCGGCTCGTCCTCCAGCAGCGCGGTCATGTTGGCGGTGGTGCGCGCCACCTTGCGGACGGTCTCGCGCAGCGGCCAGAGCCAGGCCGAGTCGATGTGCGCGTGGCCGATCGCACTGATCCGGTGCGCGGACGGCACGGCGGGCGCGGCCAGCACGTCGGCGAGCTCCGAACGGGCGGCGGCCGCCGTGCCGTTGACGTCCTGGAGGTCGATCGCGTCGAGCGCCCGCTCGACCGCGCGCAGGACGTCCCAGCGGCGGGCGCCGTCCACCGGCAGCTCGGCCATCAGCTCGCCGAGCACCTCCAGGTCGATCACCAGCTGCCAGACCGTCTCGTCGAAGACGGCGAGGTCCATCCGGGTCAGCTTGTACTGCGGCTGGTCGCCGGCGGTGTCCTTGTCGCCCAACTCGGTGGGCAGGAAGGGGTGGTAGTCCAGGATGACCGGGTTGGAGGCGGCCTCGACGTGCAGCAGCACCTGCTCGCCGCCGGCCGCGGGGGCGGCGACGCGCACCCACTGGTTCTGCGGGTTGAGGCCCTTCACCGGGGTGCCGTCCGGGCGGTAGACCAGGCCCTCGCACTGGAAGCCGGGCATGTTGGCGTCGAAGCCGAGGTCGATCAGCGCCTCGACCGTCCGCCCGGCCCAGGCCTGCGGCACGGTGCCGGTCACGGTGATCCAGCTGGTGCCCCACGGCGCGCCCCAGGCGTCGCCGACCGCGATCGGGGTGCGCGGCGCGGCCAGGCCCTCGGCGACCGGGACGGGCTCGCCGGGTGCCGTCCAGATGCCGACCTCCAGCGGGACGGACTCGGGGTAGACGGCCGGGCGGATGCGCTCGTCCAGGACGCGCTTGAGGCGGGACTCGACCAGCGTGCGGTCATCGTGCATGTCAGCGGGCTCCGTTGCGTGACTGAGGGGTAACGGCTGAGGCGAAGGGTCAGAGAGAAGGTACGTCGTCCGGGTGGACCACCTCGGTGATCCCGCGCGCGGCCAGGTGGGCCTGGTCCTCGGCGTGTTCGGCGAGGACGGTGGTCGGGCGGGCGCCCGCCTCGGCGAGGCGCATGAACGCCTCGTAGACGGCGCCGCCGGGCCCGCAGACCGAGCGCTTGGGCGCGGTCACCTCGTCCCCGGTGGCCACCACCACGGCGGTGGTGCGCGGCTCGGGCGGCTGCCAGGAGCGGCGCGCCTCGGCAGCGGCCTCGGCCAGCCGGGCGCCGGCCGGCTTGACCGCGCGGTCGGTGGTGAGCAGGCCGAGGCTGTACTCCAGCTCGGGGAAGTCGGCCAGCGAGCGGTCCACGTCGTGCGAGCACCACCAGGTGACGCCCCACACGTCCGGGCAGTCGAGTACGGCCTCGACGGTGGCGCCGGTGAACCGGGCGGCGTCCTCGGCGGTGATGTGCGGGGCGGGGGCGCCGACCTCCTGCAGCCAGACCGGGCGGGCCGGGTCGTCCGCCCAGGCCTTGGAGAGCTCGACCAGGTAGGCGGCGTGCTGCGCGGTGGCGGTGGAGTGGGCGCCGTAGCGCTGGGCGGTGCCGTTGAACACCCAGGAGTGCACGGCGGTGGCGGCGCCGATCCGGGCCGAGTGCCAGGGGGTGAACGGGTGTTCGTCCAGGTACCAGGCGGCGTCGTAGGAGGCGTGCAGGTGCATCCGGCCGGGCGCGCCCTGCTCGCAGGCGTCGAGCATCCGGCGCAGCCAGGCGTCGGCCTGCCCGGGGGTGATCCGGTCGGGGTCGGGGTGGGGTTCGCCGGAGAACTGGTTGATCTCGTTGCCGAGCGTCATGCCGAGGAAGTTGGGACGCTCGTGCAGCGCCTCGGCGAGGGTGCGCAGGTAGGCGGCCTGGCCGTCGAGGACCTCGGGGTCGGTGAAGATGTTCCGCCGGTGCCAGGTCTGCGTCCAGGAGGGCAGGAAGTCGAAGCTCGACAGGTGGCCCTGGAGGCCGTCCACCGCGACGTCCAGGCCGCGTTCGCCGGCCGCGTCCACCAGGGCCGCCAACTGCTCGACGGCGCGCGGGCGGATCAGGGTGCGGTTGGGCTGGAACAGCGGCCAGAGCGGGAAGACCCGGACGTGGTCCAGGCCGAGTGCGGCGATGGAGTCGAAGTCGGCGCGGACGGCGTCGAGGTCGAAGTCGAGCCAGTGGTGGAACCAGCCGGCGCTGGGCGTGTAGTTGACGCCGAAGCGGGGGCGCTGCGGTGCGGGGGTGCTCATGGGCGGGTGATTCCTCAACGGGTGTGGGGCGAACGGGCGGTGGGGTCGGGAATCGTCGGACACGGCCGGACGGGGCCTAACCCTTGACGGCTCCCTCCTCGACGCCCTTGAAGAAGAAGCGCTGGCAGACGCCGAACACCACGACGATCGGCAGGAAGGCGATCATGGTGCCGGCCGCGATCAGCCGCGGGTTCGCGGAGAAGGTGCCGTTGAGGTACTGGAGTCCGACGGTGAGGGTGTACTTCTGCGGGTCGTTGAGCACGATCAGGGGCCAGAGGAAGTCGTCCCAGGCGCCGATGAAGGTGAAGATGACGATCACGCTGAGCATGCCGCGCACGTTGGGCAGGCCGATGTGCCACAGGCGCTGCCACACGGTGGCGCCGTCGACCAGGGCGGCCTGGTCGAGTTCGAGCGGGACGGCGGCGAAGGCGGTGCGCATCAGCAGCACGTTGAGCATGGCGATCGCGCCGGGCAGGGCGACGCCGGTCAGGCTGTCGGCCAGACCGAGGCCGCGCACCAGCACGTACTGGGAGACGATGGTGACCTCGCCGGGGAGCACCAGGGTGGCGAGGAAGAGGCCGAGGACGAGCTTGGCGCCGCGGAAGCGCAGCCGGGCGAGCGCGTAGCCGGCCAGGGTGCAGCCGACCACGTTGCCGGTGATGCAGATGGCGGCGACGATCAGCGAGTTGAGGGCGTAGGTCCAGACCGGGATGGTCTCGGCGACCTTGCCGTAGTTGCCGAAGGTCAGCTGTTCGGGGATGAAGCTGGGGGTGCTGGTGTAGACGTCCTCGTTGGGACCCTTGAGGGAGGTGGAGAGCTGCCACAGGAACGGCCCGACCACCAGCAGCAGGACGAGCACCAGCAGCAGGTAGCGGCCGGCGGTCTGGGCGGGGGAGGGGGTGTTGAAACCCCGGGAGCCCCGGAATCCCTGGGAGCCCTGCGAGCTCCGGGCGCGGCGGGCGGCCTTCGAACGGGGGGAGGTCACGGTGTTCAGGCCGCCTTCCGGTTCAGGCGCATCAGCAGCAGCATCGGGCCGAGGGTGATGACGAACAGCATCAGGCTGAGCGCGGAGGCGTAGCCGAGGTGGCCGTTGAAGCCGCGGCTGTACATCTGGATCAGCATCACCACCGACATGTCCCGCCCGCCCGGGCCGCCCTGGCCGTGGGAGAGCACGTACAGCTCGGAGAAGACGCGCAGCGCGCTGACCGAGATGAGGACGGAGACCAGCATCATGGTCGGCCGCACCCCGGGCAGGGTGACGTGCCAGAACCGGCGGATCGGGCTGGCGCCGTCGACGGCCGCCGCCTCGTGCAGTTCGCGCGGGACGTTGGCGAGGGCGGACAGGTAGATGACCATGTAGTAGCCGAAGCCCTTCCAGACGGTCAGGGCGATCGCGCTGAACAGCAGCAGCCAGCGGTCGGTGAGGAAGGCGACCGGGGAGTCGGTCAGACCGGACTGCCGGAGCAGGCCGTTGACCAGGCCGCGGTCGTCCAGCACCCAGCCCCAGATCAGCGCCACCACGACGGCGGAGGCGATGACCGGGGTGTAGAAGGCGGTGCGGAAGAAGGTGATGCCGGGGATCTTGCGCTGGACGAGCAGGGCGAGCAGCAGCGGCAGGATGGTCAGCAGGGGCAGGCAGACCAGCATGAAGACGATGCTGTTGAGCAGGGCGTCGGCGAGCTGTTCGTCGTCGAGCAGGCGCCCGTAGTTCTCCAGGCCGGTGAACTGCCCGCCGCCCAGGGGCTTGGCGTTGGTGAAGGACAGGATCACCGTGTTGACGGCCGGCCAGAGGTTGAAGACGGCCAGCCAGAGTATCGCGGGCCCGGCGAGCAGCCAGGGGGTGAACCAACGCCGGTGGGTCATGCCGTTGCCTTCCTGGGGGTGGTGCGGGTCATTCCCGGGTGCGGCGGGCGGGGGTGGCCCGCCGCTTGACCGGTACGGTCGGGGTGGCGCCTGGCCGTCAGCCCTTGAGCAGCTTGTTGCACTGCTCGACGGCGGAGTCCAGCGCCTGCTTGGAGCTCGCGTCGCCGCTGATCGCCAGCGCGATCTGCTGGTTGATGATGGTGCTCATGGCGTCGTCGACCTGGACGGGCTGGATCAGCTTGGCCTTGGCGAGCGAGTCGAAGGCGACCACCTTGGCGTCGCCGGCGTTGGTGCCGTCGCTCTTGCTGAAGAACGGGTCGTTCGCGGAGGCCTTGGTGGACGGGAAGACGCTGGTCAGGTGGGAGAACGCGGCCTGGTTCTCGGCGCTGGTGACCCAGCGGGCGAGGGCGACGGCGGCGGCCGGGTTCTTGGTGTTCTTCGGGATGGCCAGGCCCTGCACGTACAGCGGCGGGACGCCCATCGTGGGGGAGGAGACCATCTTCGGGGCGATCGTCGGGTTGTCGGTGGCGAGGCTGGTGATGAAGTTGCCGCCGCCGGTGGTCCAGGCGGCCGTGCCCGCGTTGAAGAGCTTGGAGTTGCCGACGTAGGTGTTGGTCAGCACGTCCTTGGGCAGCAGGCCCTCCTTGAAGGCGTCGCGGTACTTGTCGAGCAGCGCGGCGGCCTCGGGGGTGTTGAAGGTGAAGGACTTGCCGTCGTCGGACATGAGCTTCACGCCGGCGTTGTAGAGGTCGCCGAGGCCCGGCTTGCGGCTCATCAGGTAGGTCTGGCCGCCGGACTTCTCCTTCATCGCCCGGGACTGGGCGATCAGGTCGTCCAGGCTGGCGGGGAGCTTCTTCGGGTCCAGTCCGTTCTTCGTCAGGAGTTCCGAATTCCAGTAGTTCACATCGGTGTTGAGGTACCACGGGTAGCCGAAGGTGCCGTTCAGGCCGGTGTAGCGGTAGGCCTCGACGCCGCCTGCGACGTACTCGTCGGCGAGCTTGGGGTCGGCCTTGAGGACGTCCAGCAGGACGTCCTTCTTGGCCAGCGGGAAGGCGAAGTCCGGCGGGAGGTTGACCACGTCGGGCAGGCCGCCGGACGCGGCCTGGCTGAGCACCTTGTCGGAGTAGCCCTCGCCGGGCTGGTCGAGCCACTCGACCTCGACGCCCGGGTACTTCTTCTTGAAGCCGTCGAGGACGCCCTGCATGTAGTCGGTGAACTTCGGCTTGAGCGCCCAGGTCTGGATCGAGACCTTGCCCTTGACCTCGCCGGTGGCGGCCGCACTCGCCACGCTGTCGCTGTTCTTGCTTTCGCTGGAGCCGAGTCCGCAGCCGGTGAGTGCGGCCGCGGTGATCGCCGTCGTGGTCAGTGCCGCCCAGATTCTTCGCATGAGGGTCTCCCGGTCCTGGGGGTGGGTGGGGGATCGTGCCGAGCTCGGGGGGTGGTTTTGGGTCACGGGGGTGGTGCCGAGTTCCAGAACCTGTCTTACTAAACCGGTCTAGCTATGCCAGGGACTATGCTCCCGCCTAAACTTGGATGTCAAGAGAGGAGTCGGGTTCTGTGCCCAGACCGACGATCGCCGACATCGCGCGCCAGGCCGGTGTCTCCAAGGGCGCGGTGTCCTTCGCGCTCAACGGCCGCCCCGGCGTGAGCGAGGCGACCAGGGCCCGGATCCTGCGGGTCGCCGAGGAGATGAACTGGCGCCCGCACAGCGCCGCCCGGGCCCTCGGCGGAGCCAGGGCCGACGCCGTCGGGCTGGTGATCGCCCGCCCCGCCCGCACCATCGGCGTCGAGCCGTTCTTCAGCCAACTGCTGTCCGGCCTCCAGGCGGTGCTCTCGGCCAGCTCCGTCGCGCTGCACCTGATGGTGGTCGAGGACACCGCCGCCGAGATCGAGGTCTACCGGCGCTGGGCCTCCGAGCACCGGGTCGACGGCTTCATCGTCGTCGACCTCCAGGTCCGCGACCCGCGGCTGCCGGTGCTGGACGAACTCGGCCTGCCCGCCGTCGTCCTGGGCGGGCCCGGCAAGGGCGCCGGTCCGCTGCGGATCTGGGCCGACGACCGGGAGGCGATGCTCTCCATCGTCGACTACCTGGCCGCCATCGGGCACCGCCGGATCGCCCACCTGGCCGGGCTGCCGCACTTCCAGCACACCCAGCGCCGGATCCGCGCGCTGCGCGACGCCTCCCGCCGGCTCGGGCTGGAGGAGGCCGTGTCGGTGCCCACCGACTTCAGCGACGCCGAGGGCGCCGCCGCCACCCGCGCCCTGCTCTCCCGGCCCCGGCGGCCCACCGCGATCGTCTACGACAGCGACGTGATGGCCGTCGCCGGGCTCGGCGTGGCCGGGGAGATGGGCGTCGCGGTGCCCGCCGAACTGTCCATCGTGTCCTTCGACGACTCCGTGCTGGCCCGGATCGTCCACCCGCCGCTGACCGCGCTCAGCCGGGACACCTTCGCGCTCGGCGAGCAGGTCGCCCGCAGCCTGCTGGCGGCCCTCGACGAGGCCGGCTCCGGGCGCGACCTGCAGATGCCCACACCGCGGCTGACCGTGCGCGAGTCCACCTCGCCGCCGGGGGCCGAGCCGCCCGACGGGGTGGTTGCTGCGCGAGTCGTTGACAGCGCTCCTGAACCGGTTTAGGTTCGCTGCGCCGAGCGGCCTCCGCCCGGCGCGCACCCAGGCCCGCACCCTCCGCAGGCCCGCACCCCCGGCGGGCCCGCCGCGCCGCGGCTGCGGCCGGCCGCAGCCGCGGCGCGGTCACCCCGCGTCCTCGCGCACCGCCACGCCCACATGCACCCGGCCCGTCCACGCCGACGGCCCGCCCCCACCCACCTCCGCTCGATCGGAGCCACCGCATGTCACGACGGATACCCCTGCTGCTCAGCGCCGCCCTCGCGGCCGCCGTGCTGGGCGCCGCCCCCGCCGCCCACGCCGGGCCGCAGACGCCCACCACCCCGGCCGCCGGCACCCCCGGCACCCAGCCCTACGCCTCGTACTGGTACCCCTCCACCATCCTCAACTGGGACCCGGCCACCGACCCGGACGCCCGCTTCAACCGCTCCCGCGTCCCGCTCCAGCCGCGCACCAGCGACCCCGCCCTCAAAGCCAACCCCAACGCCCGCACCGGCGAGGGGAAGATCGCCTCCCTGGTCTCCTTCGGGCCCACCTCCAACAACCCCTCCCAGGGCTCCGCCGACCCCAACTACTACGCCTTCGGCTACTGGCAGTACGTCGACAAGCTGGTCTTCTGGGGCGGCTCGGCCGGCGAGGGCCTGATCCTCGCCCCCAACCCGACCGTCATCGACGCCGCCCACCGCAACGGCGTCAAGGTCTACGGCACCGTCTTCTTCCCGCCCGCCGCCTACGGCGGCCAGCTCCAGTGGCTCCGCGACTTCGTCCAGAAGTCCGGCAGCACGTACCCCGTCGCCGACAAGCTCGCCCAGGCCGCCCAGTACTACGGCTTCGACGGCTGGTTCATCAACCAGGAGACCGGCGGCGGCGATTCGGCCCTCGCCACCGAGGTGCGCAACCTCATGCAGTACAGCAAGGCCAAGAGCGGCACCGAGTTCATGTGGTACGACGCCATGACCACCTCCGGCTCGGTCAACTGGCAGAACGCCCTCACCTCCGCCAACTCCCCGTTCCTCCAGGACGGTTCGAAGCGCACCTCGGACTCGATGTTCCTGAACTTCAACTGGAGCTCCGGCGGCCTGAACTCCTCCCGCGCGCTGGCCCGGCAACTCGGCCGCAGCGAGTACGACCTCTACTCCGGCATCGACACCGAGGCCAACGGCTACAACACCGGCGTCGACTGGAAGTCCCTCTTCCCGACCGGCCAGCCGCACACCACCTCGCTCGGCCTCTACCGGCCCGAATGGACCTGGAAGTCCGCCACCGACCGGGCCGACTTCTACGCCAAGGACGCCCGCTACTGGGTCGGCGCCAACAACGACCCGTCCAAGGCCAACCCCTCCGACAGCTGGCCCGGCCTGGCCGGCTACGTCGCCGAGTCCTCGCCGATCACCGCCAAGCCCTTCGTCACCAACTTCAACACCGGGCAGGGGGACTTCTACAACTCCGCCGGCACCCGGGTCGCCACCGGCGGCTGGAACAACCTGTCCCTCCAGGACGTCCCGCCGACCTACCGGTGGATGGTCGACTCCGGCGGCAGCAAGCTCACCCCGTCCGTCGACTTCACCGACGCCTACCAGGGCGGCTCCTCGCTGCGCCTCACCGGCACCCTGGACGCCGCCAACACCGTGCGGCTGTACGAGACCAAACTGCCCGTCGCCGCGAACACCAAGCTGGACCTGGTCGTCAAGACCCCGGCCGCCGGGCCCACCAAGCTCAAGGCCGCGATCTCCTTCACCGACGCGCCGAACAGCTTCACCACGATCGACGTCGGCGCCAACTCCGGCACCGGCTGGGAGCGGCACACCCTCGACCTCGCCCCGTACGCGGGCCGCACCATCGCCCAGCTCGCCCTCCGGGCCGACGGCTCCGACCCCGCCTACGACGTGCGGATCGGCCAGATCTCCGTCCACGACGGCGAAGCGGGCGCCCCGGCGGCGCCCAGCGGCCTCACCGTCCTCGGCGCGAGCGACGTGACGGCGGGCTCCAGCCAGTCGCTGCGGCTCTCCTGGACGGCCGCGCCCGGCGGCGACGTCCACCACTACGAGGTGTACCGGCGCAACGCCGACGGCAGCCGGACCTTCCTCGGCGCGACCCCCAACGACGCGTACTACGTCGGGCGGCTCGACCGGGCCGGCACCGAGGACGCCACCACCCTCGACGTCGAGGCCGTCTCCACCACCTACGGCCGCTCCACCGCCGCCTCCACCACCGTCGGCTGGACGGGCACGCCGCCCGCGACCGGCGGCAACCTGGCGCTCAACCGCCCGGCCACCGCCTCCGGCCAGTGCAACGCCGACGAAGGCCCGGCCAAGGCCGTCAACGGCAGCGTCAACGGCGGCACCGGCGACAAGTGGTGCAGCCTGAACAGCTCCAAGTGGCTTGAGGTGGACCTCGGTTCGGCCAAGCAGCTGTCGAAGTTCGTGGTCAAGCACGCGGGCGCGGGCGGCGAGAGCGCGGCCTTCAACACCCGCGACTTCTCGATCCAGGTCCGCTCGAACACCAGCGACCCCTGGACGACGGTCGCCGACGTCACCGGCAACACCGCGGGCACCACCACCCACCCGGTGACCACCACCGCCCGCTACGTCCGGCTGGTCGTCACCAAGCCCACCCAGAACACCGACCCGGCCGCCCGCATCTACGAGTTCGAGGCCTGGGGCCAGTAACCGGGCACGTCAGCAACTCCCGCCGGGCGCGCGGCACCCGACCCCGCGCCCGGCCCCCGTACCTGCACCGAAAGGACCCTCCCCGTGCCGGTCACCATCACCGCCGTCGAGAACACCGACCTCTTCACCGGCCCCGAGGAAGCCCCGCGCCAACTGCTGCGGGTCACCCTCGACGGCCCGGCCGCCCGGATCACCGTCAGCGGTCCGGGCGTGCGCGGCGAGGCGACCGGCACGGGGCTGGTCGAAGTCCCGTTGGAGCTCACCGGGGCCCCCGAGCCGGGCACCGAACTCCCCGTCACCGTCGAGGCGGAGGGCGCCTCCGTGGAGGCCCTGGTGGAGGTCGCCGAGCCCGGCTGGACGATGTTCCTGGTCTCGCACTTCCACTACGACCCGGTCTGGTGGAACACCCAGGCCGCCTACACCTCCCCCTGGGAACTGCTCTCCGCCGACGCCACCACCCGGCCGCTCTGGGAGCGCAACGGCTTCGCGCTCGTCGACGCGCACATGGACCTCGCGCTGCGGGACCCGGTGTACAAGTTCGTCCTCGCCGAAGTCGACTACCTCAAGCCGTACTTCGACCAGCACCCCGAGCGCCGCGAGACCCTGCGCACGCTGCTGGAGCGCGGCCAGGTCGAACTCGTCGGCGGCACCTACAACGAGCCCAACACCAACCTCACCGGCGCCGAGACCACCATCCGCAACCTCGTCTACGGCATCGGCTACCAGCGCGACATCCTCGGCGGAGACCCGCAGACCGCCTGGCAGCTCGACGTGTTCGGGCACGACCCGCAGTTCCCCGGCCACCTCGCCGCGGCCGGCCTCACCGGCAGCGCCTGGGCCCGCGGCCCCTTCCACCAGTGGGGCCCGATCCAGAAGAACTTCCGCGAGGCCAAGGACGACGCCCGGGTGATGCAGTTCCCGAGCGAGTTCGAGTGGATCGCCCCCTCCGGCGAGGGCGTGCTCACCCACTACATGCCGCACCACTACTCGGCCGGCTGGTGGATGGACTCCTCCCCGGACCTCGCCACCGCCGAACAGGCCGTCTACGAGCTGTACCGCAAGCTCAAGCCCGTCGGTGCGACCAGAAACCTGCTGCTGCCCGTCGGCACCGACTACACCCCGCCCAACAAGTGGGTCACCGAGATCCACCGCTCCTGGGCCGCCAAGTACCTCTGGCCGCGTTTCGTCTGCGCCACCCCGCGCGACTTCCTCGACGCCGTCCGGGCCGAACTCGCCGCCACCGGCCGCCGGCCCAGCCCGCAGACCCGCGACATGAACCCGGTCTACACCGGCAAGGACGTCTCGTACATCGACACCAAGCAGGCCCAGCGGGCCGGCGAGGTCGCCGCCGCCGACGCCGAGAAGCTCGCCACCCTCGCCGCCGTCCACGGCCTGGGGCAGTACCCCACCGCCGCCCTCGACAAGGTCTGGCGCCAACTCGCCTACGGCGCCCACCACGACGCCATCACCGGCTCCGAGTCCGACCAGGTCTACCTCGACCTGCTCGGCGGCTGGCGCGAGGCGCACGACCTCGCGGCCGCCGTCCGGGACGAGGCGCTGGACGCGCTGACCGCGCGGATCTCCACCGCCGGGGACGGCTCGGCCGCCGGCGCAGGGTCGGCCGTGGTCGTCACCAACACGCTCTCCTTCGACCGGACCGACCTGGTCGTCGTCCAACTGCCCCCGCAGACCGGGGCGGTACGGGTGCTCGACGACCGGGGCGAGCCCGTGCCGAGCACCGTCGACCGGGGAGCCCTGCGCTTCCTCGCCGCCGACGTCCCCGCGCTCGGCTGGCGCACCTGGCGGCTGGTGGAGGGCCCGGCGGCGGAGCCCTGGACGGCGGCCGAGGGCGTGGTGATCACCAACGACCGCTACCGGGTGAGCGCCGACCCGGTCCGTGGCGGCGGCCTGTCCTCCGTCCACGACCTCCTGCACGACCGGGAGTTGATCCAGGGCGGCCGGATCGGCAACGAGTTGCGGGTCTACGAGGAGTACCCGCAGCACCCCGACTTCGGCGAGGGCCCCTGGCACCTGGTGCCCAGCGGACCGGTGCGCGGCTCCGGCACGGCCCCGGCCGACGTGCGCCGCGAGACCGGCCCGCTCGGTGAGCGGCTGGTGATCGGCGGCACCGTCGACGGGATCCGCTACGAGCAGACCGTCACCCTGTGGCGCGGCCTCGACCGGGTCGACTGCCGGACCCGGGTCGTCGACTACTCCGGCGCCGACCGGCTGCTGCGGCTGCGCTTCCCCGTCGACCTGCCCGGCGCGCTGCCGGTCAGCGAGGTCGCCGGCGCCGTCGTCGGGCGCGGCTTCGCCCTGCCCGACGTCGACTGCGCCGAGGCGCCGTGGACCTTGGACAACCCGGCCAACACCTGGTTCGGCCTCGGTGCCACCGCGCGCGCCGTGCTGTCCGATCCCGCCGGATCGCCGCTGGGGGAGCGGGCGTTGGGCGTCGCCGAGGTGGTCGTGCCGAGCCTGGACGACGCCGCCGACGCCCGCCCGCTGGTGGTCGCCCTCGCCCGGGTCGGCGTCACCGCCACCACCTCCGGCGCCGACTGGGCCCGGTACGGCTGGCTGGACGTCGACTCCAACCTGCCCGACTTCCGGATCGTCCTCGGCGGGCCGGAGGAGAACGACGCCGCCCGGGAGTTGATCGAGCGGGCCGGCGAGGAGTACGCGAGCGTCCTCAAGACGCACGGCGCGGTCTGGGTGCCCGCGCTCACCCCGCTCGCCGAGGTCTGGCAGCCCGGCGCCGACCTGCGGGACCTGCGGGCACTGCCCGCGCTGGTCGTCACGGACGCCGCCGCGCTGGTCGCCGACCTCGCCGACGCCCGGATCGGCGCCGTCTGCCCGTCCGAGGTCGTGGACCAACTCGCCGACCACACCGTCGCGTTGCTCAGCTTCGGTCTGCCCGGCTTCGCGGTCGACAGCACCGGAGCCCTGCACCTCTCGCTGATGCGCTCCTGCACCGGCTGGCCCTCCGGCGTCTGGATCGACCCGCCCCGGCGCACCCTGCCCGACGGCGCCTCCTTCCAACTCCAGCACTGGACCCACGAGTTCAGTTACGCACTGGTCGGCGGCCCCGGCGACTGGCGGAGCCAGACCTTGCCCGCCCAGGGCCAGGAGTTCAACCACCCGCTCCACGCCCGGATCGCGCCGCTCCAGGACGGCCCGCTGCCGGCCACCCTCTCCTGGCTGCGGATCGAACCGCAGCGCGAAGTCCTGCTCGGCGCGCTCAAGCCCGCCGGCAACCCCATCGCGCACGGCTCGGCGGCACCGGTCGGCAGTGAACTCGCCGTCCGGCTGGTCGAGTCGACCGGTCTCGGGCGCACGGCAGAACTCGGCGGCGCACTCGGGCTGAGCCACCTGCGGCCCGCCGACCTGCTGGAACGCCCCCTCGGTGAGGCCACCGAACGCGTCGACCTCGCCGGCTCGCAGATCGCCACCCTGCTCGCCGCCCCCGGCGTCTCCGCCGAACCCGGTGGCCCGGTCCTCGGCCCGGTCGCCGAACCCGCGCAGCCCGTCCACGCCCGCTACTGGCTGCACAACCGGGGCCCGGCGCCGCTCGGCTACCTGCCGGTCTCCGTCGGCGTCTCGCCCGGCCTGCTGCGGACGGACGGCGAGGCGGTCGAACTCTCCGTCGCCCTGTCCTCGCAGCTGCGCGACGCGGCGGTCGAGGGCACGGCCGTCGTCCTGCCGCCCGAGGGCTGGCAGACCAGCCTCGGCAGCCGCCCCTACCGGCTGGAGCCCGGCGGTCACCTGCGCTTCCCGGTCACCCTCACCCCGCCCGCCGAAGCGCTGCCCGGCCTGCACTTCGCCGCCGTCCGGATCGCGCACGACGGCCAGGAGATCGAGGACGTCGTGACCATCGCCGTCGGCGACCTCCCCGACCTGCTGCCCGTCCCCGGCGACACCCCCGAGGACTGGACGATCGCCCAGGGCACCAAGGCCGCCGCCGGCCGCGACACCGGCCTGGACGTCGCCGTCTCCGAGGAGGCCCTGCGCGTCACCCCGGGCGGCCGCACCACCCTCGGCCTCACCCTCACCAACCGCACCCGCGGCGAGATCCGCGGCGAACTCCAACTCGTCTCCCCCTGGGGCACCTGGGAGGCCATCGCCGACCCGGTCCGCGGCTTCACCGTCCCGGCCGGATCGTCCTCGACCGTGGACTTCGAGATCGCCGCCCCCGAATCCACCGACCCCGGCGCGTACTGGGCGCTGGCCAAGGTCATGTGGTTCGGCCGCTGCCAGTACGCCCCGACCGTCGCCCTGGAGGTGGAGGCATGACCCTCGGTCTGCTCGACGGCCGGCCGCTCCCGCGTACCGCCCTCGACCACCGCCTGGCCGCCCTCCGCACCGGCCCGCGCTCCACCGCCCTGCCCCAGCCCGGAAGTTCGGAGGACCGCCAGCTCACCCGCTGGGTCGCCCAGGTGCTGCTGACCGAGGCGCTGTGCGAGGCGGTCGCCACCGAGCGCGACCTGCCCGTACGGTCCACCGGCCCGGCCCGGCTGGACCAGCAGGCCGCCGTCGAACTCGGCTCCATCACCGCCGCCGCCTACGAGGGCAGCGCGGCCGTCCGGGCCGTCTACGCGTCGGTCACCGCCGCCGTCGAACCCTCCGCCGACGACCTCGCCCACTACCGCACCCTGACCGCCCGCCCGCCGTCGGCCGTCTGGCACCTCGCCCTCCCCGACGGCGAACTCGACGCCGACCCCGACACCCTCCCGAGCGCCCTCGCCGAAGCCCTCCGCGAGGCCCCGCCCGGCACCTGGGTCACCGCCGGCCCCTGGACGGCCGCCCTCCGCTCCGTGCACACCGTCACCGAGGAGCACGACCCCGCCGCCGACCTCACCGAGGCCGCCCGACGCGCCGCCTTCGTCCGCTGGCTCGACCACGAGCGCGCCCGACGCCTCACCCTCGTCGAGGGATTGGAACACCCCGGCGATCCGGCCCAGCCCGACAACCACCACCGCCACTGAGGCACCACCGCTGCCGACCTCGCCGGGATCACCGGCGAGGTCGGCGGCGGCGCGGGCGGTCAGACGATCTTGCAGGGCGCGTACGCGGAGCCCAGCTCGACGGCCGCGCCCAGGCGGTGGTTTCCGTCCTGGATGCTGATGCCGCCCCCGTCGACCCGGATCTTGATCGGTTCGAGCGCGGCGCTGTTCCTCATGCCGGTGACGGCGGCGCTGAGCCGCTTCTCGTCGAGCCCGCCCGCCACGGTCTGCGCCCGACCGCTGGCCTGCTGCAGCAACGCGACGCTCACCTCGACCAGCTGGCCGGGACGCACGCCCTGCGCGGCGAAGTCCTGCAACTGGTTGATCTGCCCGCCCTCGAAGGTCCCGGCACCGGCCCGGACGTGGTAGCTGGAGTCCCGTTGCCGGTTGACGTGGCCGCTCAGGTCCGCCTGCGCCTGCTCGGGGCCGACCTCCATGTTGACGAGCTTGTAGTAGGTCTCCAGGCCGTCGTCGACCTTGATGTACCCGTAGCTGCCGTCCTCGTCGAAGATCACGCGTTCCTCGGAGCCCGCGAGCTGGTAGATCTTCTCGTAGTGCTCGTCGGTCAGCTTCTGGTCCAGGATGAGCCGCAGGCCCGGGTAGTCGGCGTCGACGTGGGTGTGCTCGCCCTCCTCCCCGGCGGGTTTCGCCGTGGGGCGCCGCTGCACCGAGGGCTCGGCGGCCTGCGTGCCGTGCGCGTGGGCCGCGTGCTCCGCTTCGGACTCCCGGGCGAGCGGCCGGGACAGCACCCGGGAGGCGTTCGCCTCGGCCTCGCGCTCGAACCGGTCCGAGGGGTCGCTGACCCGCAGCCCACTCCCGTTGTCGGTGCCCGCGACGGGGCCGCTGCGCTGCTGGATGACGTGGGTCAACTCGTGCGCGAGCGTGTGCTTGTCGCCCCCTCCGGCACCGAGCACGATGTGGCTGCCCGAGGTGTACGCGCGGGCGCCGATCCCCGCCGCCGACTCCCGGGCGGTCGCACCCGTGTGCAGCCGGACATCGGAGAAGTCCGCGCCCAGCCGCGTCTCCATCTCGGCCCGGAGCCCGTCGGCCATCGGCGTGCCGGGGCTCCGCAGCACCTCGTGGACGGCGGAGCGCTGCACGTCGGCCGCGGCGTGCTGTTCCTGTTCCTGCTCCAGCATCCGGCTCACCACGGTATTGCCCACGGCCCGCTGCATGGCGGTGAGCGCCGCCGGCGTCACCGCCCGGGCACCGGACGGCAGCCGGGCGGGAGCGGTGGGCCGACTGGTACGGCCCGGTCGTCGGTCGGCGGTAAACGCACTACCGGAGTCATGGGCACGCACAGGAAGGGCCCCTTCGAGGGATCGGCGACAGTCACTCCCAGTCTGTTCGACCCCGTACCTCCAGCGGAAGGTACGTCAGGGCAACGTCCGATGTCCCCCGGGGCCACATCCCTCGTCAGCGGCCCGGGCGCGGCCCGATGGCCCCGCTAGTGCTGCCGAAGGCCGGGGTCGTTGGGGTGGGGGGAGAGCGGGGTGACGGTGTCCTGGCGCCATACCCGCAGGGGCATGGTGGCGAGCGCTTGTTCCAACCGCTCCTCGTCGGGGGCGCTGAACAGGCCCCAGGTGCGCCATTCGCCGGGGGCGAGCGGCGGGCGCCAGAGCCGCAACAGGACGCCCTGGGCGGCGAGTTCGCCCGACCGCCGCGCCTCGCGGGCCCGCAGGTCGGCGATCGCCTCGTCGGTGGTTTTGTCCGGGACGGTGGTCACCATGTCGACCAGGAATTCCATCGGCGTCCTCTCGTACGGGTCTACCGGAGTATCGAGGGGCGCAGGCGCCGGGGGTGCGGAGCCACGCCGGTCACGGCCGGGCGTCGTGGCCGGCGCGCAGGCTGAGGACGGAGCCGGCCAGCAGCAGGCCGACCATGGTCAGCAGCGGGGCCGTCCAGGAGCCGGTGGCGCTGTGGAGGGCGGCGGTGAGGGCGGGGCCGGTGGCGGCGAGGAGGTAGCCGCAGGTCTGGGTCATGGTGGAGAGCGCGGCGACGTGGTCGTGGTCGGTGCCCCGGCGGGCGAAGAGCACGGCGGCCAGGGCCTGGCCGCCGCCCATGCCGATGCCGAGGATGCCGGCCCAGAGCGGAGCGCCGGTCGCGGGGGCGAGCACGACGCCGAGCAGGCCGAGGACGCAGACGGCCACCACGGCGAGCAGGTGCGGCCGCTGGTCGGCGCGGGCGGCGGCGAGGACGGGCGCGAGGAAGCCGCCGACGGCGAGGCCGAGGATGAGGACGGCCTGGTCGGTGCCGGCGGCGGTGCGGCTGAGGCCCGCGTCGACCAGGATCGAGGGCAGCCAGGCGAGGGTGGCGTAGAAGACCAGGGTCTGGATGCCGAAGAAGGCGGTGAGGCTCCAGGCGAGCGCGGTGCGGCCGACGGGCCGGCGGCGCACCGGCGCGGCGGCGGCCGGTATCCGCCGCTCCACCCGCAGCTGCGGCGCCATGCCCGCCGCCGCGAGGACGGCCGGGAGGACGGCGAGGCCGATCGCGGCCCGCCAGGACCACGCGTCGGCGACCGGCGCGACGAGGGCGGCGACCACGGCCGACCCGGCGCCCATCGCGAGGGCGTAGACGCCCATCATGGTGCCGATCCGCCGGGGCGCGAAGCGGGCCCGGACGAACACCGGGATCAGCACGTTGACGACCGCCACCGCGATGCCCACCAGCACCGTCCCCGCGTAGAGCCCGGGCAGGCCCGCCGTGCGCAGCAGCGCGCCCACGACGAGCAGCACGCTCGCCCAGAACAGCCCGCGCTCCTCGCCGATCCGCCGCCGGGCGAGGGCGCCTAGCGGTGCGAACAGGCCCATGCAGAGCGGGGGCAGCAGCCCGAGCACGGTGACGGTGCCCTGGCCCCAGCCGGCGACCGGCGCGAGCGGTCCGACCTGCCCGAACGCGACCCGGGTGTTGAGGCTGAGCAGGACGAAGCCGACGACGAGCAGCGCGCCGGAGGCGGGGGCGGCGCGGCCGGGTGAGGCTTGGTCGGGGGCGGAGCTGGGGGCGGAGGCGGTGCTGAGCGGCATGAGCGGCGAACCCTTCGCTGCGGCAGGAAGTTAGGCTTGCCTAAGCTTCCGCGCTCAAGTGTGCTTGAGCGCAACCCGCCGGCCGTGAACCGTGAAGGAGACGACACGTGGAGCAGCTCCACTCGATCACCGAGGTGGCGAAGGCCTTCGGCCTCTCCGTTGCCGCCCTGCGCTACTACGAGGACTGCGGCCTGATCACCCCCGCCGCCCGCCGCGGCCGGGTGCGCCAGTACGACCGGGCGGCCCTGGAACGCCTCGCCCTGGTCCAGCTCTGGCACGTGGACGGCATGATCCCGCTCGCCGGGACGGCCGCCGTGATGGCGAGCGAGCAGGCGGGGGAGCGGAAGGCACTGCTGGCGGCGCAGCGGGACGAGATGGCGGCCCGCGCCCGCCGCCTGGAGCGCGCCGCGGCCGTCCTGACCCACATGCTCGACTGCCACCGCGACCGCCCGCTGGACTGCCCGGTCACCCACGCGCACATCGACGCCCGCGTCGCCGCCGCCCTCGCCGGCGAGGAGCTGGCCGACGACTTCCTCCCGCCCGCGACCGGGATCGGTTGAACAGGACCTACCCCAGCACCGCCGGCGTCGGCCCGTCGGGCCGGACGGTGATGCTGTAGGCGGAGCCGGTCGGGACGGAGCGGAACCGCACGGTGTGGGCGGGCAGCAGGAGTTCGAGCAGCGCGGTGGTCTCGCGGAGGGCGAACTGGGTCCCGAGGCAGGCGCGGGCGCCGAGGCCGAAGGGGAGATACGCGCCGAGCTGGGTGGGGCGGGTGCCGGTGGCGGTGAAGCGGGCGGGGTCGAAGCGTTCGGGGTCGGGCCACAGGGCCGGGTCGCGGTGGGTGAGGTAGGGGCAGACCAGGACGTCGGTGCCGGCGGCGATGCGGTGGCCGTCGATCACGTCGTCCTCGACGGCGTGCCGGGGGAGCAGCCAGGCCGGGGGGTAGAGCCGCAGGGCCTCGCCGACCAGGGCCTGCGGGTCCGCGCCGCGCGCCTCGGGGTGGCGGTCGAGGAGGAGGAAGAGCCAGGTCAGGGTGGTGGCGGTGGTCTCGTGCCCGGCGACGAGCAGGGTGACGAGTTCGTCGCGGATCAACCGGTCGGTGTACTCGGGGTGTTGGGCCGCGGCGTCGAGCAGGACCCGCAGCACGCCGGGCTCCTCGGCGTCGGTCGCCGAGCGTGCCGCGTCGATGGCGGCCAGCGCGACGGCGTCGATCCGGGCGAGGTCGGCGGCGACGGCGTCCCGGGCGTCCCCGGCGTCCGTGGGCAGGGTCGGCATGGCTGCCACCACCCGTTCCACGGAACGGAGTTCACGGTCGGTACGGTCGTCCAGCGGCAGCCCGGTGAGGGACCGCCAGACGGTGTCGAGGGCGAATCCGCGCATCTCCTCGCCGAGGTCGAAGGTCTCGCCGGTGCGCGCGTACCCCTCCCAGCGGTCGGCCGTCCGGCGGGCGGCGGCGGCGATCCGCTGCTCGTAGCGGCGCATCCCGGTGCCGGTGAACTGGGACTGCAGCAGCCGCCGTTGGCGTTTCCAGGCGGCTCCGGTGGCGGAGAGCACGCCGTCGCCGACCAGCATCCGCGCGCGGTGCGAGCGCTTGACGTAGCGGTCGGGGTGGCGGCCGAGCACGTGCTGTACGGCGGCCGGGTCGGTGACCAGCACGGTGGGCGTGGGGCCGAGCCGGAAGGCGGCGATGCCGCCGAGGCCGCGCTGCGCCCGGGCGAGCAGGTCGACGAGGTCGGCCTCCTCGCTGCGCCACTGCTCGACGGCCTCGGCGGCCAGCTCCGGTACGGGGCGGGTGTCGGTGGTCACCGGGAGTCTCCTCGGGGGTCGGCCGTCGTGGGCGGGCGGCCCGCCCCGCGGCAGACTGTACGGCAGTCGGGTGGCGGTCCGGTTACGCCCGGTGACCCGGGGGGTGCGTCCGGCACACAGCTGCGCCGCGATCCGTCCCCCTCGACGGACCGCGGCGCAGCGGCTTACGGGGTGTCAGGCGGGTGCCCTACGGGTCACACGGCCTGCCACAGGGCGGGGACGATGGGCGGCTCCCAGCCGACCTGGGCGGTGTGGCCCTGGAGGCAGCGGTAGCTGACCCCGTTGTAGGTCACGACGTCGCCCGCCTGGTAGGTGGTGCCGGGCGTCCAGGTGCCGCCGGGGTTGGTCGGGCCGTTGCCCACGACCAGCGAGAAGCTGGTGCTGTGGGTGGCGGAGCCGGTGCCGGTGAGCGTGATGCTGTAGGTGCCGGCCGCCGTGTTCGCGGCGGTCGCGATGGTCAGTGAGGCCGAGGCGCCGGACTGCACCGAGGACGGGCTGAAGGAGACCGTCACACCCGCCGGGGCGCCGGAGGCGGTCAGGTTGACCGTCTGGGCGGAGCCGGAGGTGGTGGCGGTGGAGACCGTCGCGGTGGCCGAGTCGCCGGGGTTGACGGTGGCGGTGGCCGGGTTCACCGCGAGGGAGAAGTCGTTGGCGGGGGTGGTGCCGCCGACGGAGGTCTTCCAGATGGTGTAGGCCACGCCGTCGGCGCTGCGGTTCAGCGCGGTCGGGTCGATGTTGCTGGTGGTGTCGCAGGACTGGTGGTAGCAGGAGTCGTACGAACGGCCCGCGCTGCCGCCCCACTTGGCCGCCTGGCCGGAGGTCTTGACGGCGTCGGCGCCGGCCGCGTAGCCGGAGGTGGGGATGCCGGCCTGCTGGAAGGAGTAGTCGTCCGAGCGGCCCTGGCCCTCGACGTTCTCCTCCGGCTGGAGGTTGAGGGAGTCCCAGTAGGCCTTCATCGGGGCGGAGGCGGCGGAGGTGATGTTGTTGATGAAGTAGCCGGCGTTGGGCGAGCCGACCATGTCGAAGTTGTAGTAGGACTTGATCGCGGAGCGCTGGGTGGAGCTGAGCTGGCCGACGTAGGACTGCGAGCCCTGGAGGCCCTGCTCCTCACCGGTCCACCAGGCGAACCGGACGTGCCGGGTCAGGGTGGGGTTCTGCTGGGCGAGGACGAGGGCGTTCTCCAGCAGGGTGGCCGAGCCGGAGCCGTTGTCGTTGATGCCGGGACCGGCCGAGACGCTGTCCAGGTGGGCGCCGAACATGGTGACCTGGTCGGCGGGGCCGCCGGGCCAGTCGGCGATCAGGTTGTTGGACTGGTAGGTGCAGGAGGTGCAGGTCTGCTCGGTCACGGTGTAGCCGGCGGCCTGCAGCTTGCCCTTGATGTACGCCACGGACTGGCTGTGCCCGGCGCTGCCGGCCCGGCGGTTGCCGCCGTTCTGGCTGGCGATGGTGTTCAGCTGGGTCAGGTGGGCCTGGACCTTGGCGACGTCGATGTCGGGCGCGGGCCCGCCGGGGGTGCCCCCACCGCCGACGGTCAGGGTGTACTGGGCGGTGTGGGTGGCCGCGCCGGCGGTGCCGGTGACGGTGATCACGTACGTCCCGGCCGGGGCGCCCGAGGAGGCCGACAGGGTCAGCGTCGCGGACGAACCCGTCTGCACGGAGGAGGGGTTGAGCGTCGCGGTGACCCCGGTCGGGGCGCCCGAGGCGGTCAGGTTGACGGTCTGCGCGGTGCCCGAGGTGACGGCGGTGGAGACCGTCGCCGTGGTCGAGGCGCCGGGCTGGACCGAGCCGGAGGCCGGGCCGAGCGCGAGCGAGAAGTCGTTGTTGCCGGACGGCGTGCAGGTCGGGTCGCCGCTCTGCGCGGGCAGGCTGATCGCGTCCCAGGCGGCCTTGGTCCGGTTGAAGTAGTTGCAGGTCGGGTCGAGGTTCTTGGCGGCGGTCAGGGTGGTGGTGCGGTACCGCTTGTAGGTCATGCCGCTGGTCTTGAGCAGCATGCCGCCGTAGAAGATCTGGCCGGCCTGCTTGACGCCGATACCGGTGACCGAGGAGTTGTTGCAGGTCGGGCTGGAGGGCTTGCCGCCACCCGGGTTGGAGCCCATCGCCAGGAGGTAGAACCAGTGGTTCAGCGGGCCGGCCGCCGCGTGCACCTCGGTGCTGGGGATGGAGGAGGAGTAGCAGTTCGGGTCGTTGTTGACCAGGGAGGGCTGGTAGAGGCTGCGGATCGGCCCCTGGCCGACCAGGTTGACCTGCCGGCCGACCTGGTAGTCGGGGTAGTCGTAGGGCGCGGGCTGGTTGACGTACTCCTTGGTGAGCGCGCCGAAGATGTCGCCGGTGCCCTCGCCCAGGCCGTTCTCGTTGTTGGCGCCGCCGGGCGTGTACTGGTCGATGCCGTGGCCGAACTCGTGGCCGACGACGTCCTGGGCGGCGATCCACTCGTTGTTCTGGTTGTGGCCGATGGAGACGGAGCTGCCGTCCCAGTAGGCGTTGACGTCGTTGAGGCCGACCTTGACCGGCCAGCTGCCGCCGTTGCCGTTGTGGCCGTTGCGACCGAGCCAGTCGCGGAGCATGTCCCATTCCTTCTGGGCCGCCCACATGGCGTCGGCGCAACCGGTCTCCTTGCTGGAGGGGTTGCCGGTGCCCCAGGAGTCGGAGGACTTGCTGAACACCTGGCCGCTGCTGTAGTCGGAGCAGGTCAGGCCGGGCCGGTTCGGGTCGCGCAGCGAGTACGAGCCGCCGGAGTTGGTGGTGCTGATGGTCAGCGGGCCGGGGCCGTTCCACTTGCTGTTGATGGTGCCGGCGCGGACATCGTCGTAGCTGTCGATCACCTCGCCGCTGGCGGCGTCCACGAAGACGTGCAACGTGCTCGGCGCGCTCTCGGTGCGGCCCTTGAGGACGGTCTCCCAGGCGAGCCGGCTCGCGCCGTCCTTGACCCGGACGACCAGGCGGCGCTCGGCCACCGAGTCCACCGCGGCCAGCTTGGTGCGCGCGGTCTTCTCCGCGTTCGCCGCGCTGACCTGCGGGGTTATCGAGCCGCCGACCGGCCCGGTGGCGGCCGACTGGAGGCCGCGGACCTTGCCCTGGCTGTCGGCGAGCACCACGGCGTCGCCGCCGACCACCGGCAGGCCGCGGTAGCTGCGGTCGTAGGCGACGGAGTAGAGGCCGCCGAGCCAGGGGGTGACGGCCCGGCGCTCGTAGGTCTCGCCGGGGCCCTTGGCCAGTGCGTCCAGACCGGCGGCCGCGGCCGCGTCGGCGGCGTTGACGGCTGCCGCGAGGGCGCTGGGTGGTGCGGGAGAGGGGGTGGGCGCGGCGGTGGCCGGCCCGGCCGTGGCGGCGATCATGCCGGCCAGCACGGTCAGGGTGGTCGCCGTGGTCAGCAACCGTCCTGTGGAAACTCTGCGTTGCATCGAGGCTCCTAGCATGTGGGGGTCCTCGACCGCGGACGGCATGGCTGGTGGCGCACCGCAGGGCCGTGTCTGGGGGACGGCCGTGCGGGCCGTCCGCGTTCGGGTGCCGGAACCCTCACACGGCGTCATGCTCTGGTCAATGGCTGGTGCACGCGATGCATAGGGTTGGCAAATTCCGTCAAGCTGGGCTTTTGCCCGAGTGGTTGAGACCACCTCATGTACGGACCGGGTGTCATCGAGTACCGTCCTGATGGTCGGAAGGTTGGCGAGGGGCCCGGGGGAAGCGACCGGAGGAGGCAGCCGTGCACCGCAACCGCGTGGCCGTGGCACCGGCGTCCGCACCTCCGTCCCCGTCCGGCGCCCCACCCGCCGCACCGCCGGCCCAGGAGCTCGGCGCCTGGCGGGACTTCGGCGCCCGGCTGCGCCACTGGCGGCGCCGGGCCGGCCTCACCCAGGCCCAACTCGGCGCCGGCATCGGCTACGACCACACCGCGGTGAGCAAGATCGAGCACGGCGCCCGCCGGGTCACCCCCCGGATCGCCGACCGGATCGACGAACTCCTCGGCGCGGGCGGCGAGTTGCGGGCCGCCTGCCAGCGGGCCGAGACCGCCGAACTGCCCTCCCTGGCGCCCCTCGCACCCGCCCTGCTGCGGCCCCCGCTGCCCACCGCGGCCGTGAACGGGCCCGGCGGCCCGGCCCGCTGGAGCGCCCCCGCCCAGCCGCCGCCCCGGCTGCCCGACTACGGGCTGCTCTGCCCGCTGCACGGCGCCGACGGCTGCGACGTCCCCGGACCGGTCGAACTCGCCGTGCTGCACGCCGAGTTCTGCGCCGCGAACCCGGCCGCCGCGCCGCCCCTGGACGCCGCCACCGCACACGCCCTCACCGGGCTGCTCGCCGCCCACCTGCGCTCCGGCGAGGCCGGCGGCCTGCCGGGCCTGGCCGCCGCCGTCGAGCGCACCTTGCAGGCCGTGCTCGCCCGGCTCGCCGCCGCCCCCGCCGCGCAGCGCCGCCCGCTCGCCCGGCTGGCCGCCGAGCACGCGCACGCCGCGGGCGCGCTGCGGATGCAGGACGGCCGCAACGCCACCGCGATGGCCTGCTTCGACCGCGCGCTCGCCTGGGCGGAGCTCGCCGGGGACCAGGCCACCCAGGTCGCCGCACTGAGCGACATGAGCACCCTCGCCCGGATGGACGGCGACCCGGCCGCCGCCCTCGGCTACGCCCGGGAGACCGGCCGCGCCGCCCCCGGCCGGCACTGGGCCGGCGCGATGGGCCAGATCGGCCAGGCCCGTGCGCACGCCCTCACCGGCGACGTCCGGGCCACCATCCGGCACCTCGGCCGCGCCCGGCTGCACCTGGACCACATCGGCGCCCGGGACGAGGACGACGCGCCCTGGCTCTCCATCGCCTCGATGCGGCTGCGGGTGGAGTCCGGCGCGGCCGCCGCGCTGCGCGACCTCGCCGCGGTCGTCGACGACCCCCGGCTGGCCCGCCGGGCGCTGACCGCGGCCGAGACCGCGCTCGGCCTGCTCGGCCCGGCCCAGCTCCCTTCCAGCCGGCTCCTCTTCACCGTCCGGGTGGCGGACTGCCATGCCTGCGCGCACGACCCGCAGACGGCCGTCCAACTGCTCGGGCCCGCCCTGGAGACCGCCCCGGCGGCGGCCCTGCCGGCTCTGGTCGGGTACGAGCTGCGCGGCCTGCGCGACCGCCTCGCGGCGTACCGGCCGGACGAGGCGTGGCGGCTGGCGGAGCTGGCGGGATCCTGACGGGCGGCGCCACCCGCACGGCCCGCGCCCTCACGCCCGGCTCGCGCTCGCCCGGTGCCACCCGCGCCGCCCTCGTCGGACCGGGCTCCGGATCCGGGTCCGGATCGGCCCTCTGCGCCAGGGGGGGCGTGCGACCTCGCCCGGCGTGTGCCCGACCCCGCTGCGCTCCGGTTTCTCCAGCGCCTGCGAACAAACGCGCCCCTTTCGCGCCGGTCTTGTGTCAACTTCGTGCGCGGATCTTCCTCCGATCGGGTTATTTATGGCGTTAACACGTCGAATGACTGCCGTAGCTGACCGCTCCCGCTAGAGTCTCTGACGTTTCCAGTCATTAGTTCGCGAATAACCAAGGGGGCGCGTGCTGTCCGCCATTGCACGCAGGCTCGCTCATCCGCTTCTGCTCCTGGGGGTGCTGTGCACGGCCGTCGCCACACTGCACTTCCACTGGGAGCCCGACCGGGTCTCCCCGCTCGTGCTGGTCGGCGTCCTCGGGTACCTGGCCGTACTGGAGCGGGTGATCCCGTACCGGACCGACTGGCATCCGAGCGGGCGTGAACTGCGCTGGTACTCCGTGTACTTCATGCTGAGCATGGCCGGCGGCGCGATCGCCCAGGGGCTGGTGACGGCTCTGGTGCAGGTGCTCGGGGCGGCCCATCCGGTGCTCCCGTTCGCCGTGGAGATCCCGCTCGCGCTGCTGGTCGGCTCGCTCGGCGACTACCTCGTCCACCGCTGGTCCCACCACAACCGGTGGCTCTGGCGCCTGCACGGCGTTCACCACGTGCCGGACAAGGTGAATGTCGCGAACAACGGCGTGAACCATTTTCTCGACGTGTTCGTCGCGCAGTCCGTGGTGCAACTCCTGCTGTCGCTGATCGGCTTCTCGGCGGAATCCGTGTTCGTGGTCGGAATATTCATTCTTGCGCAGGGGTATTTCGTTCACGCGAACATCGACGTCCGCCTCGGGCTCCTCGGCCACCTGCTGGCCGGCCCCGAGCTCCACCGACTGCACCACAGCACCGACCTCGCTGAGGCCGGGCACTACGCCTCCGACCTCTCGCTGTGGGACCACGTGTTCGGCAGCTTCACCTGGCGCCCCGGCCGGGTGCCCACCGCCGTCGGCCTCGCCGATCCGGCCGCCTTCCCGGCCACCGGCGAGCTGGGCGCCACCCTGCTGCACCCCTGGCGCCAGGTGAAGACCACCGAGCCGTCCGTCTGACCCGCCCGCGAGGCCGCTCTTCCTCCGCCCGTGTCCGCGCCGCCACGCCATCACCCTCGGATTGGATCATGACCACCTCGCCCTTCGCCGTGCCCTGCGACCGGATCGCGATCACCGGCATCGGCTGCCGCCTGCCGGGACACGCCAACGACCACCGGACCTACTGGCGCAACCTCGTCGAGGGCCGGGACTGTCTCACCGCGACACCCGCCGACCGCTACGACACCGGCACGCTCGGCAGCCGCGACCGCTCCAAACCGGGCCGCCTGATCGGCGGCCGGGGCGGCTACATCGACGGCTTCGACACCTTCGACCCGGACTTCTTCGGCATCAGTCCGCGCGAGGCCGAGCACATGGACCCGCAGCAGCGCAAGCTCCTGGAGGTCAGCTGGGAGGCCCTGGAGGACGGCGGCCTGCGCCCCGGCGAACTGGCCGGCCGCGACGTCGGCGTCTACATGGGGGCCTTCACCCTCGACTACAAGATCCTCCAGTTCGCCGACCTCGACTTCCGCACGCTCGCCGCGCACACCGCCACCGGCACCATGATGACGATGGTGTCCAACCGGATCTCGCACTGCTTCGACTTCCGCGGCCCCAGCGTCTCGATCGACACCGCCTGCAGCTCCTCCCTGGTCGCGGTGCACCTCGCCTGCCAGAGCCTGCTCCGCGGCGAGACCGAACTCGCCCTGGCGGGCGGCGCGTTGCTGCACATGGCGCCGCAGTACACGATCGCCGAGACCAAGGGCGGCTTCCTGTCCGCCGACGGCCGCTCACGCGCCTTCGACGCCTCCGCCGACGGCTACGTCCGGGCCGAGGGGGTCGGTGTGGTCGTCCTCAAGCGGCTGTCGGACGCGCTGCGCGACGGCGACCCGGTGCACGCCGTCATCCTCGGCAGCGGCGTCAACCAGGACGGGCGCACCAACGGCATCACCGTCCCCAGCGCGGACGCCCAGGTCACCCTGATCGAACGGGTCTGCGCCGAGGCCGGGGTGGTGCCCGGCAGCCTCCAGTACGTCGAGGCGCACGGCACCTCCACCCCGGTCGGCGACCCGATCGAGGCGGCCGCGCTCGGCCGGGTGCTGGGCATCGGCCGCCGCCCGGGCGACCGCTGCTACGTCGGCTCGGTGAAGACCAACATCGGGCACACCGAGGCCGCCGCCGGCGTCGCCGGGCTGATCAAGACCGCCCTCGCCCTCGAACACCGGCGGATCCCGCCGCACCTCAACCTGGAACGGCCCAACCCCGGCATCGACCTGGACGCGCTGCCCTTCGACATCCCGACCGCCCCGATCGACTGGCCCGAGCACGACGGACCGGCCCGGGCCGGCGTCAACTCCTTCGGCTTCGGCGGCACCAACGCGCACGTCCTGCTGGAGGAGCCGCCGAGCACCGGGCCCGCCGCCCCGGCCCCGCAGCCGGCCTGCACCGTGCTGCCGCTGAGCGCCAAGGACGCCGCCGGGCTGCCCGAACTCGCCGCCGGACTCCGCCGGGAGCTCGCCGCCGGGGTGCCGCTCGACGACCTCGGCCACACCCTGGCGCACCGGCGCCAGCACCTGCCCGAGCGGCTCGCGGTGGTCTACTCCACTCGGGACGACCTGGACGAGGCGCTGGCCGCCCACGAGCGCGGCGAGGCGCACCCCCGGGTGCTCCAGGGCCGCGCCAGGGAGCGTCAACAGCGCCGCCTCGCCTGGGTGTTCACCGGCATGGGCCCACAGTGGTGGGGCATGGGCCGGGGCCTGTACGAGAACGAACCGGTCTACCGGGCGGCCGTCCAGGCCTGCGACCGGGAGATCCGCGAGCAGGCCGGCTGGTCCCTCCTCGACGAACTGCACCGCGACGAGGCCGACTCCCGGATGGCCGAGACCTGGCTCGCCCAGCCCGCCAACTTCGCCGTCCAGCTGGGCCTGTCCGCGCTCTGGCGCAGCCACGGCCTGTGCCCCGACGCGGTGGTCGGGCACAGCACCGGCGAGGTCGCCGCGTTCCACGAGGCCGGGGTGTACGACCTGGCCGACGCCGTCCGGGTGGTGCTCGCCCGCAGCCGCCTCCAGCAGCGGCTGGCCGGCACCGGCACCATGCTCGCCGTCGGCCTCGCGGAGGCCGAGGCGGAGCGCCGGATCCGCCCGTACCGCGCCCGGGTCTCGCTGGCGGCCGTCAACAGCCCCTCCACCGTGACCCTGGCCGGCGACACCGACGCGCTGCGCGAACTCGCCGAGGAACTGCGCGGCCAGGAGGTGTTCACCCGCTTCCTGGACGTCGAAGTCCCGTACCACAGCGTGCGGATGGACCCGATCCGGGACGAGCTGACCGCCGCGCTCGCCGCGCTCAAGCCCAACGAGGCCCGGCTGCCGCTCTACCTCACCGCCCGCGAGGGCCTCGCCCGCGGCCCCGAACTCGACGCCGGGTACTGGTGGCACAACGTCCGCAACCCGGTGCGCTTCCGCGCCGCCGTCGAACGGATGGCCCAGGACGGGCACGGCCTGTTCCTGGAGATCGGCCCGCACCCGGTGCTCGGCCACGCGATCCGCGAGTGCGTCGACGGCGCGCAGGCCCTGCCGTCCATCCGCCGGCACGCCGACGAGCCCGCCTGCTTCACCCGGTCGCTCGCCGAACTGCACACCCTGGGCGTCGAACCGGACTGGCGCGCACTGCACCCGGCCGGCCGCCCGGTGCCGCTGCCCGGCTACCCGTGGCGGCGCGACCGGTACTGGGTCGAGCCGAGCGCCGTCCGGCAGGTCCGGCTCGGCGAGGTCGACCACCCGCTGCTCGGCCGCCGCACCGCGAGCGCCCAGCCCGCCTGGACCACCGCACTCGACCCCGAGCGGTTGCCCTACCTGGCCGACCACCGGATCGAGGGCCAGATCGTCTTCCCGGCGGCCGGGTACCTGGAGATGGCCGCCCAGGCCGTCCGCGCCCTGACCGGCGGCACCGAGGTGGTGCTCGCCGAGATCGAGCTGAACCGGGCCCTGTTCCTCTCCGACACCGAGCCCACCCCCGTCCAGCTCGGCTACGCCCCGGAGGACGCCCGCTTCACCATCGCCTCCACCCCGGCCGGCGGCGAACCGGTGGTGCACGCCGGCGGCCGGGTCCGCACCGGCCAGCGCCGCGCCCACGGCCCGGCGCTGGACGCCGAGGCGATCCGCGCCCGCGGACAGCGCTTCGGCGGCCCCGACTGCTACCGGCTCCTCGCCGCCCGCGGCTACGACTACGGGCCCGCCTTCCAGGCCGTCCAGGAGGTGTGGGCGAGCCCCGGCGAGGCACTGGCCCGGATCAGCCCGACCGACCGGCTCGGCCCCGAGGCGGCCGACCACCAGCTGCACCCGGTGCTGCTCGACGCCTGCTTCCAGACCCTGCTGGCCACCCGGCTGCTCACCCCCGAGGACGGCGGCGTCCGGCTGCCGGTGTCCATCGAGGAGGTCCGGCTCGACCAGGCCGGCGACCGGCCGCTGTGGGCGCACGCCACCGTCACCCGCGAGGGCGGCGGCGAACTCGTCGGCGACCTCGCCCTGTACACCGAGGACGGCACCCCGGTCGGCCGGATCACCGGCTTCCGGGTCGCCGACGTCGCGCAGGCCCCCGCCTCGGTCGGCCTCGCCACCATCGACGGCTGGCTCACCGAACTCGCCTGGACGGACGCCCCGGCCGCGCCCGCCGACCAGGACCTCGGCGACCTGCTGCTGTTCGCCGACGCCGGCGGCCTCGCCGAACGCCTCGCCGCGCTGGCCGCCGGACGCGGCGCCCGCTGCCACCTCGTCCGGCCCGGCACCGGCTACCGGACCGGCGACGGGCACTCGACCGTCCGCCCGGACTCCGCCGAGGACCTCACCCGGCTCCTCACCGACCTCGGCCCCGGCTACCGCACCGTCGTCCAGCTGTGGAACCTCGACCAGCCCGCCCTCGACACCACCACGGCCGACCGGCTCGACCAGCTCGCCACCCTCGGCGGCTACGCGCTGATCGCCCTCGCCCAGGCCCTGCCCGCCGCCCTCCCGGACGCCCGGCTGCACATCGTCACCCGGGGTACCCAGGCCGCCGACCCCGGCGACCGGGTCGAACCGCTCGGCGCACCCGCCTGGGGCATCGGACGGGTGCTCTGGCAGCAGGAACTCGTCGCCCAGCGCGGCACCCTGATCGACCTCGACCCCGCCGCCGACCCGCTCGACCAGGCCGAGGCGCTGCTCGCCGAACTCGCCTCCCGGGACGAGCAGGAGATCGCCCTGCGGGCCGGCCACCGCCGCACCAGCCGGCTCCGCCAGGCCGAGGGCCTCACCCGTCCGCTGCCGCCGGTCCTGCGCCCCGACGGCAGCTACCTGGTCACCGGCGCGTTCGGCGCGCTCGGCCGGCTGCTCTGCCGCACCCTGGTCCGGCGCGGCGCCCGGCGGCTGATCCTGGTCGGCCGCACCGCCCTGCCCGAGCGCGACCAGTGGTACCGGACCGACCCCGCCAGCCCGGCCGGGGAACGGATCGCCTTCCTGCGCGAACTCCAGGCGCTCGGCGCCGAACCGCTGCTCGCCCCCGTCGACGTCACCGACGAGACCGCCCTCGCCGCCTGGCTCGCCGACTACCGGCAACGCCAACGCCCGCCCATCCGCGGGGTGTTCCACCTCGCCGGGCAGGTCAAGGACGTGCTGGTGCCGCAGATGGACCGGGCCGCCTTCGACGCCGGATACGCCCCCAAGGTGGTCGGCGGCCACCTGCTGCACCGGCTGCTGCGCGACGAACCGCTCGACCACTTCGTGCTGTTCGCCTCCGTCGCCGCGCTGCTCACCACCGCCGGGCAGACCAACTACGCGGCCGGCAACGCCTTCCTGGACGCCCTCGCCCACCACCGCCGGGCCGCCGGCCTGCCCGCGCTCAGCCTCGACTGGGGCCCCTGGGCCACGGGCATGATCGAGGAACTGGGCCTGGTCGCCCACTACCGCGACGCCCGCGGCATGAGTTCGCTCCCGCCGGACGCCGGCACGGCCGTGCTGGAACGCGTCCTCGGCCAGGACCGCGCCCAGCTGCTGGTCGCCACCGTGGTCGACTGGCCGACCTTCCTCGCCTGGTACCCCGCGCCGCCGCCGCTGGTCGCCGAGCTGGCCGCCAGCGCCGCCGAGCAGGCCCCGGCCGAGACCGGCGGCTTCCTGGACGCCTACCGCACCGCGGATCCACCGACCCGGCACCGGCTCGTCACCGAGCGTTTCACCGCCGCCGCCGCGGCCGTGCTGCGGATCGGCGCCGAGCGGATCGCGTCGGACACCAGGCTCGGCGCGCACGGCCTGGACTCGCTGCTCGCGATGGAACTGCGCGCCCGGGTGCACGGCGAACTGGGCGTCGCCCTACCGGTGGTGGCGCTGCTCAGCAACGGCACCGTCGGCGACCTGGTCGACCTGCTCGTCGCCGGCCTGGCCGAGCGGCTCGACGCCGAGGGCGGCCCCGAGCAGGCCGAGGTCGAGCTGCACACCGACGAGGCCCGCTACCCGCTCACCCACAACCAGCAGGCGCTGTGGTTCCTGCGCCAGCTGCACCCGGACGGCTTCGCCTACAACATCGGCGGCGCGGTGGAGGTGCGCGCCGAGCTCGACCCCGAGCTGGTCTTCGCGGCCTTCCGCGCGCTGGTCGCCCGGCACCCCGGGCTGCGGGCCGCCTTCACCGCCGAGGAGGGCCGGCCGGTCCAGCGGATCCGCCCGGAGGCGGTGGCCGACACCGGACTGTTCGACGTCGAGGGCCGCCCCTGGGAGGAGATCCACGCGCTGATCGTCGCCGAGTACCGGCGGCCGTACGACCTCGCGAACGACCCGCTGGTCAGGCTGCGGCTGTTCCGGCGCGGACCGGACCGCTGGGTCCTGATGAAGGCCGTCCACCACATCGTGTCGGACGCGATCTCCACTTTCACCTTCATCGAGGAGCTGTTCGAGGTCTACGAGGCGCTGCGCCACGGCCGTACCCCCGAACTCCCCGCCGTGGCCGCCCGCTACCTCGACTTCCTCAACCACCAGAACCGCTTCCTGGCCGGCCCCGACGCCCGGCGGATGCTCGACTACTGGCGCGGCCACCTGCCGGCCGAGATGCCCGTCCTCGCGCTGCCCACCGACCGGCCCCGGCCGGCCGTGCAGACCCACAACGGCGCCTCGGCGTTCTTCCGGCTCGACGCCGACCTGACCGCCCGCGTCCACGAGCTGGCCCGGGCGCACCACGCCACCCCGTTCATGGTGCTGCTCAGCGCCTACTACCTGCTGCTGCACCGCTGGTCGGGCCAGCAGGACATCGTGGTCGGCAGCCCCGTCACCGGCCGCACCCAGGAGGAGTTCGCCTCCGTCTACGGCTACTTCGTCAACCCGCTGCCGCTGCACGTCAGCCTGGCCGGGGAGCCGACCGTGGCCGAGCTGCTGGCCCGGGTGCGGGAGAGCGTGCTCGGCGGCCTGGACAACCAGGAGTACCCGTTCCCGCTGCTGGTCGAGCAGTTGGGGCTCCAGCACGACCCCAGCCGCTCGGCGGTGTTCCAGGCGATGTTCATCCTGCTCACCCACAAGGTCGCCGTGGAGCGCTTCGGCTACCGCCTGGAGTACATCGAACTCCCCGAGGAGGAAGGGCAGTTCGACCTGACGCTGTCCGCCTACGAGGACCGCGCGGACGGCTGCTTCCACTGCGTGTTCAAGTACAACTCCGACCTCTTCGACGCCGCCACCGTCGAGCGGCTGGCCGCGCACTACCGCAACCTGCTGGACGCCATGACCAGCGCCGGCGCCGACCGCCCGGTCGGCCGGCTGCGGATGCTCGACGAGGCCGAACGCCGCCGCATCCTCACCGGCTTCAGCGGCGCCGACCGGCGGGTGGACCACGACACCCCGGTGCCCGAACTCGTCGCCAAGGCCGCGGCCGAACACCCCGAGGCCGTCGCCGTCACCGCCCCCCGCCCGGACGGCGCCCGCCGCCTCACCTACGGCGAACTCGACCGGCGGGCCCAGCGAACGGCCCTGCGGCTGCGCGAACTCGGCGTCGGCGAAGGCTCGGTGGTCGCAGTCTGCCTGGACAAGTCACCCGAGCTGGTCGTCGTCCTGCTGGCGATCTGGCGGGCCGGCGCGGCCTACCTGCCGCTCGACCCCGGCCACCCGGCCGACCGGCTCGCCTACCAGGTGAGCGACGCCGGAGCCGCCCTCGTCGTGGTCGCCGAACGGAACCCGTTCGGCACCGAACCGCCCGTCCGCCCCGTCACCCTGGACGAGCTCGACCGGCCGGCCGCCGAGAGCGGCCCGCTGCCCGCCGCCGACCCGGACCGCCCCGCCTACGTCATCCACACCTCCGGCTCCACCGGCCGCCCGAAGGCCGTGCGGGTCGACCACCGCAACCTCGCCGCCGTCACCGCGGGCTGGCGCGCCGAGTACCGCCTCGACACCGAGGCCCGGGTGCACCTCCAGATGGCCGGGACCGCCTTCGACGTGTTCTCCGGCGACCTCGCCCGGGCGCTGAGCACCGGCGGCACCCTCGTCCTGGTCGACCGCGACCTGCTGTTCGACACCGCCCGGCTGTACCGCACCATGCGCGAGGAGTCGGTCGACTGCGGCGAGTTCGTGCCCGCCGTCGCCCGCGGCCTGCTGGCCTGCTGCGAACGCGAGGGCCTGCGGCTGGACTTCCTGCGGCTACTGGTCGTCGGCTCCGACTCCTGGAAGGCCGCCGAGCACCGGCGGCTGCGCGCCCTGTGCGGGCCGGACACCCGGCTGGTCAACTCCTACGGCCTGACCGAGGCCACCATCGACACCAGCTACTACGAGGGCGGCGCGGACACCCTGGAACCCGGCCGGATGGTGCCGATCGGCCGGCCCTTCCCCAACAGCGCGCTGTACATCCTCGACCACTACGGAGAGCCGGTACCGCCCGGCGTGCCCGGCGAGCTGTGGATCGGCGGCGCCGGTGTCGCCGCCGGCTACCCGAACGACCCGGAGCAGACCACCCGGCGCTTCACCACCCTGGAGCTCGACGGCCCGCCCGTCCGGCTCTACCGCACCGGCGACCTCGGCCACTGGGACGCCCACGGCACCGCCCACCTGCTCGGGCGGATCGACAACCAGGTCAAGGTGCGCGGCCACCGGATCGAGATCGGCGAGATCGAGGCCCACCTCACCGCCCGCCCCGAACTCGCCCAGGCCTGCGTGACGGTCCGTGAGGACTCCACCGGTGAAGCCGTGCTGGCCGCCTACCTGGTCCCCGCCGAGGGAACCACCCTGGACCGCCGGGAACTGCGCCGCCACCTGGCCGAGCACCTGCCCACCGTGATGATCCCCTCCCACCTCACCGAACTGCCCGCCCTGCCGCTCACCCCCAACGGCAAGGTCGACCTGGCCGCCCTGCCCGAGCCCCGGATCGACACCGGCGGCGCGCAGCACGAACCGCCCGTCACCCTCTACGAGATCCGCACCGCCGAGCACTGGAGCAACCTGCTCGGCGTGGCGGAGGTCGGCCTCCAGCACGACTTCTTCGAGCTCGGCGGCAGCTCCATCCGGCTGATCGAGCTGATCCACCACCTGCAGACCGAGTTCAACATCAGCATCCCGGTCGGCCTGCTGTTCAAGGTCACCACCCTGCACGGGATGGCCCGCACGCTGGAGCAGATCATCACCGGCGAAGTCGCCGGCGGGCAGCCGTACCTCTGGTTCAACCCCGGGGCGCCCGAGGCGAGGACGGTGTTCTGCTTCCCGCCGGCCGGCGGCCACGGCCTGGTCTACCGCCAGCTCGCCGCCCACCTGCCCGACCACCGGCTCGCCGCCTTCAACTACCTCACCGGCGACGACAAGACCGCCCGCTACGCCGACCTGGTCGAGGAACTGGAGGAGGCGGGGCCGTACGTCCTGCTCGGCTACTCGCTCGGCGGCAACCTCGCCTTCGAGGTGGCCCGGGAGCTCGAACGCCGGGGCCGTACGGTCAGTTCGGTCCTGGTGGTGGACTCCTACCGGATCCCCGAGCCCTTCGAGCTCGGCGAGGAGCACCTGGCCGTCTTCGAGCGCGAACTCCACGAGCACCTGCACCGGCACACCGGCTCCCGGATCGTCGCCCAGGAGACCCTCGAACAGGCCCGGGACTACCTGTCCTTCTGCAGTCGCACCCCGAACCAGGGCGTCCTGAAGGCCCCGCTCAACGTGGTCTGCGAACGGGACCGGCTGGCGCTGCACGCGGGCGGCGAGCACGGCTCCTGGCACGGCGCCTCCAGCGCCGGGACGGCCGTCCACGCCGGGCACGGCAGCCACGCCGAGATGCTCGACGCCGAGTTCGCCGCCCGCAACGCCGAACTGGCGGGCGCCATCCTGGCCGGAGGCACCGCCGATGGCCGGGCCTGAGCGCGGACCGGACTGGTCGAGCCGGGAGCGGGCCCCCGGCGGCCCGCCCCGGGTCATCGTGATCGGCGCGGGCATCGGCGGACTCTCCACCGGCTGCTACGCGCAGATGAGCGGGATGGAGACCCGGATCTTCGAGAAGCACGTGCTGCCCGGCGGCTGCTGCACCGCGTGGTCCCGGCACGGCTACCTGTTCGACTACTGCATCGACTGGCTGATCGGCACCGCCGAGGGCACCGGGGCGAACCAGGTGTGGCGCGAACTCGGCGCCCTCGACGGCAAGTCGGTCACCCGCTTCGACGTCTTCAACCGCGTCGTCGACGAACACGGCCGCGCCGTCACCTTCTACGGGGACCCGGACCGGCTGGAACGGCACCTGCTGGCCACCGCCCCCGGCGACGCCAAGCCGATCCGCGCCTTCTGCCGGGACCTGCGCCGCTTCGCCGCCATCGACCTGCCCTGGGACCTCACCCCGCCGCCGCTGCGCGGCCCGGCCGAGCGGCTGCGCACCCTGCGCACCGTGCTGCCCGCGTTCCGGCTCTTCTGGCGGACCGCGACGACCCCGATGAGCGGCTTCGCCGAGCGCTTCCAGGACCCGCTGCTGCGGCGGGCGCTGCCCAACATGTTCCTCCAGGAGCCGGCCGGCTTCCCGCTGCTGCCGTACCTGTACACCCTGGCCGCCGCGCACAACGGCAACGCGGGCTTCCCGCAGGGCGGTTCGCTCGGCCTGGCCCGCTCGGTGGAGGAGCGCTACACCTCGCTCGGCGGGGTGATCGGCTACCGCTGCCGGGTGGAGCGGATCCTGGTCGAGGGGGACCGCGCCGTCGGCGTCCAACTCCGCGACGGATCCCAGCACTTCGCCGACCACGTGGTGGCCGCCTGCGACGGGCCGACGGTGCTCGACCGGCTGCTCGAAGGCCGCTGGTCCAGCCCCGCCACCGACCGGCTGTACGGCGAGCTGCTGGACAAGCCCGGCAACCTGTACCCGGCCGTGGTCTCGGCCTTCGTCGGCGTGGACGGCCCGCTGCCCGAGGGCGAACCGCACAGCACCACCTACCTGCTGTCGCCCGAGCAGGGCGCCCGGCTGCCCGGCTCGCTCCAGCACAGCCTGGTCGTCCAGATGCGCTCGGACTACGCGGAGGGCTTCGCGCCGCCCGGCAAGTCGGTGCTGCACTGCACCTACTTCAGCGACTACCGCTCCTGGAAGGACCTGCGGGTCCGCGACCGCCGCGCCTACCGCGCCCGCAAGCAGGAAGTCGCCGCGTTCGTCCGGGAGTTCCTGGAGCGGACGTACCCGGGGCTCGGCCGCCGGATCGAACTCGTCGACGTCGCCTCCCCGGTGACCACCGAGCGGTTCACCGGCAACACCTACGGCAGCATCCTCGCCTGGCAGGCCTTCTCCGAGGCCGAGGACGCCGCCAACCGGCTGGTCAACCGGGACCGGATGCGGCTGCCCGGTCTGCGCGGCTTCTCGATGGCCGGGCAGTGGGCCGGCCTCGGCGGACTGATCCGCGCCGCCACCAGCGGCCGGTACGCCGCGCAGTACCTCTGCCGGGAGCTCGGCCGGCCGTTCCGGGCCTGGCCCAGTGACAACCAGGAACCTTGGCACGCGGGAAAGTTGGGCAAACTGCCGCAACTCGACCGGGCCACCGTGGGAGTGCCGGAATGACCGGGATGAGTACCAGCAGGCAGACCATGGTGATCGTCGGCGGCGGGCTGGGCGGCCTGTCGACCGGCTGCTACGCGCAGATGAACGGCTACCGCACCACCGTCCTGGAGATGCACGAACTCCCCGGCGGCTGCTGCACGGCCTGGGACCGCGGCGAGTTCACCTTCGACTGCTGCGTGAGCTGGCTGCTCGGCAGCGGCCCCGGCAACGAGATGCACCAGATCTGGCTCGAACTCGGCGCGCTGCAGGGCAAGGTGATGCGCAACTTCGACGTCTTCAACGTGGTGCGCACCAGGGACGGCCGCGCCGTCTACTTCTACTCTGACCCCGACCGCCTCGAAGCGCACCTGCTCGACCTCGCCCCGGAGGACGCCCGGCGGATCCGGCAGTTCTGCGAAGGGCTGCGCAAGTTCCGCCGCGCCCTGGTCCGTTACCCCTTCCTCAAGCCGGTCGGACTGATGGGCCGGGCCGAACGCTGGCGGATGCTCGCCTCGTTCCTGCCGTACTTCAACGTCATCCGGCGCTCGATCACGGTGCTGATGAGCGACTACTCGGCGCGCTTCCGGAGCCCGCTGCTGCGCGAGGCGTTCAACTTCATCCTCTACGAGAAGCACCCCAACTTCCCGGTGCTGCCCACCTACTTCCAACTCGCCTCGCACGCCGGGCAGTCGGCCGGAGTGCCGGAGGGCGGCTCGCTCGGGCTGGCCCGGTCGATCGAGCAGCGCTACCGGCGGCTCGGCGGCGAGATCAGCTACAACACCAAGGTGGCCGAGATCCTGGTCGAGCAGGACCGGGCCGTCGGGGTGCGGCTGAGCGACGGCCGGGAGATCCGGGCGGACATCGTGGTCGCCGCCTGCGACGGACGCACCACCATGCTGGACCTGCTCAAGGGCCGCTACCTGAACGACACCTACCGCCGGCTGTACACCCGGACCATCACCGAGCCCGGCATGGTCTTCCCCGGCTACCTCACCGTCTTCCTCGGCCTGCGCCGCCCCTTCCCGGCCGGGGACCCGTGCACCACCTACCTGCTGGAGGACGAGGTAGCCGACCGGCTCACCGGCATCCGCCACCCCAGCATCAACGTCCAGTTCCGCAGCCGCCACTACCCCGAGCTGTCGCCCGCCGCGACGACCGTCGTCTACGCCAGCTACTTCTGCGACATCGCCCCCTGGCGGGAGTTGAGCACCGGCCCGGAGCAGGCGCCGCGGCTGCGGCGGGGCGAGGAACTGCACACCCTGCCGGTGGGCCGCGGGCGCGAGTACCAGCGCGAGAAGCGGCGGGTGCGGGACGCCATCGTGGAGTTCCTGGACGGGCACCACCCCGGTCTGAGGGACGCCGTCGCGGTCAAAGACGTGTCCACCCCGCTCACCCAGGTCCGCTACACCGGCAACTACGACGGCACGGTGCTCGGCTGGCAGCCGTTCGTGGAGAGCGGCGAGACGCTGGAGGAGGAGATCAAGCGCAACGGGCCCGGGCTTCCCGGCCTGGCGAACTTCTACCTCTCCGGCGTGTGGGCGACCACCGGGGGACTGATCCGGGCGGCCGCCGCCGGCCGGCACGTCGTCCAGTTCATCTGCCGCGACGACGGCCGGCCGTTCACCGCCGCCGTGGACGACAGCGCGCCGCCGCCCACCCTGGTCATCGAACCGGTCGGGCCCGCCGACCGGCGGTTTGGAGTCACCTCATGAGGGTCGAGAAGTGGGTCGTCCGCGAGCACGTGGACGGTGTGCCGGACGTCGATCGGATGTACCGGAAGGTGGTCGAGGAGGTGGACGTCCGCCTCGCCGCGGACCAGATGCTGCTGCGGACCAGGTACGTCTCGGTCGACCCGTACCTCCAGGGGATCGCCCTGGACACCCCGATCGGCGACCACATGGGCGCGGACTCCATCATGGAGGTGGTGGAGGCCGGGCCGGGCGCCGCCTTCGCCGTCGGCGACCTCGTGCAGGGCTTCGGCGGCTGGCGCAGCCACGTGATCAGCAACGGCGCCCCGGCGCTCTGGCAGACCGGCACCTTCCCGATGGTCTTCCCCGCCTACCGGCGGCTGGACCGGAGCGACTACGACGACGCCCTGCCGATCTCCACCGCCCTCGGCGTCCTCGGCGGCCCGGGGATGACCGCCTGGGGCACGGTCGAGAAGTTCCTGAAGGTCCGGCCGGGGGACACCGTGCTGGTCAGCGGGGCGTCCGGGGCGGTCGGCTCGGTGGTCGGACAGCTGGCCCGGCACCGGGGAGCCCGGGTCATCGGCACCACGGCCACCCCGGGCAAGGCCGACCGGCTGCGCGCCCTGGGCTTCGACGCGGTCCTGCTCTACCGCGACGGAGACGACCCCGAGCGACTGCGGGAGGAACTCGCCAAGCTCGCCCCGGCCGGCATCGACCGCTACTTCGACAGCCTCGGCGGGGCGCTCACCGACGCGGTCTTCTCCCTGCTCGCCGTGGACAGCCGGGTCGCGGTCTGCTGGCAGTGGGGCAGCCAGGTCGGCGGCGACTGGGCGGGCCCGCGACTGCTGCCGATGATCATGTTCCCGCGCACCACCATCCGCGGCATCTTCTCGCTGGAGTGGTTCACCGAGGAGAACTGGTCGGCCCTGCGGCAGGAACTGGGCGCCCTCGTCCGCAGCGGGGACCTCGGCTACCAGCAGACCGTCCACCGGGGCTTCGACAACATCCCGGCCGCCTACCGCAGCCTGTACGTGGACCGCTCCGCGAGCCGGGGCAAGGTACTCGTCGAACTCTGAGCCGGGGCGGGCGGTTCGTGCGCCCGCCCCGGTCGCGCGCAGGTCAGTTCAGGGTGAACCAGGTGGAGCGGGACTTCTTCCACTCCGGCTGGGCGAGGTCCTTGGCGGCGGTGCCGTCGCCGTACAGGTCGGCGGAGCCGTCGTCGGTGATCAGCTGGGCCCGGGCGCCGGGGGCGTCCAGGTTCGGCACGTCCGGGACGGCCTCCCAGGCGCCGGCGTCGGTGGTCGGCAGGTCGACCAGCTTGACCGGCTGGGAGCCCGGCTGCCCGTTCCAGCGGTAGAGGGCGTACGGGGCGGAGTTGTCCTCGGCGGACCAGGAGCCGGCCACGATCAGGTACTGGCCGAGGTCGTTGCGGCGCAGGTCGCGGATGGAGAGCCCGCCGAGGTCCAGCTCGACCGGCTCGCCGAAGGTCGCGTGCGAGGCCGAACCGGACAGCAGCGACGGGAGGTTGGTGACCGGGACGAGCAGCGCGCGGCCGCCGGTGACCGCCGGGGTCAGCGGCGCGCGGAAGCCGATGTACGCGGTGGTGGTGCTGCCCGGGGCGAACTCCAGCCCCTCGACGTTGAATCCGTCGATCTGCTTGGGCGCCTGCCCGTCCGCCGCGCCCGCCGCGAAGCCGTAGCGGTCGCCGTGGGCGCCGTCCCAGGCGATCAGGTCGTCGCGCAGGCCGTGGTACGAACCGGCCAGCGACAGCTGGGTGTCGGCGCCCGAACCGGTGACCTTCGTGGTGAACACGGTGTGCCGGTCCGGCTTGACCTTGCCGTCCTTGTTGTTGCCGAGCGAGCCCGTCCAGTAGATCGTGTCGCCGACCCGGGCCGCGGCCTCGATGTCGATCTCCTTGGAGACGCCGAGCGCGGAGCTGAAGTCCCAGGTGCGGACCGGCGCGCCGGAGGCGTTGCGGTCGTACAGCCGCAGCACGTTGGACTCGTCGTCGCCGACCAGGATGTAGCCGCCGCCCGCGTCCACCGCGGCGGAGGCGTCGCTGGAGCCGGTGAGGTAGCGGCTGGCGGCCGGGAACCGGACGGCGGGGGAGGCCGCGTAGTGCAGAGTGCGGGTCGCGGTCTTGCCGCCCAGGCCGGTCACCTTGATGGTGAGGTCGGTGTAGCCGACGCCCTGCGCGGCGACCGCCAGGGTGCGGGTGCCGCCGGTGCCCGTCACCGCCACGTCGCCGGTCCGCGCGACGGCGCTGCGGGTGCTCGCCGAGGCGGCGACGGTCAGCGCCGAGGCCGCGGCCCCGCTCTGCGCCACCGCCACGGACACCGTCGGATCGCCGGTGGCGCCGACCGCGCCGGACAGGTAGCCGGCCGAGAAGGTGATCGTCGGAGTGCCGTACGAGGCCGCGGCGGCCGGGACGACCGGCAGGGCGAGTACGGGCAGCGCCGCGACGGCGACGGCCAGCGGGAGCAGACGGCGGGGGGAACGGGACACGGTGACAGCCCTTCGACGCACGGAGAGGAGCGGGGGCGGTGCGGATCCGGACCAGCCTGGGCGGCCGCGGCGAACGCCAACCCTACGCGGGCGGACCGGATGGCGAACAGCAGGCCTCCAACGCCGGACGGGAGTCGGCGTGGATACTGCTAGCCGCGGATTCCGGCCGTGTGCAGGCGGCGGCGGACCTCCGCCCACTCCGGGGCGACCGGCGCGGTCGTCCGCGCGCCGACGCCCCGGTCCTTGAACCCGCTGGACGTCGACACGCACACCACCGGACCCTCGGCCTCCCCGAGGCCCTCGACGCCGCCGAGGCTGCGCAGCCCGGCGAGCCCGGCCGCCGCGGACAGCTCGGTCCAGAGCCCGGCGCGGGCCAGTTCGGCCTGGGCGGCGGCGAGTCGGCCGTCGTCCAGGGCCAGCACCCGGCCGCCGCTCTCGCGGACCGCGACCACGCCCCGGTAGCCGCAGACCGGGGAGGCGATCGAGTACGCCTCGCTCGGCCCCACCGTCACCCGGGCCGCCGGCAGGCCCTGGCGGACGGCAAGGGCGAGCGGCGCGCCGGACGCGGACTCGCAGGCGACGATGCGCGGCACCCGGTCGGCCAGGCCGAGCCGGTGCAGTTCGCTGAAGCCCTTCCAGACGCCGAAGAGCAGTTCCCCGTAGCCGGTGGGCACGAACACCGCGGCCGGCACGCCGATGTCCCGGAAGATCTCGTACGCCACCGTCTTGTAGCCCTCGGGGCCGTACGCGTGGCCGGTGTGGGTGGTGGTGAGGTTGCTGACCGGGTGCAGGCCCAGCCGGTCCACGACCTGCCGCAGCAGCGGCCAGCGGGCCTCCCACGGCACCGGCAGCACGACGGCGCCGTAGGCGTTGAGGAACGCGTCGACGGCCGGCGGCAGGCCGGGCCCGGTGATCACCACGCAGCGCAGCCCGGCCCGGGCGGCGTAGGCGGCGGCGGACGCGCCGTGGTTGCCGGAGGAGGCCACCGCGATCCCGGGCGCGCCGACGCCCACGGCGGCGCTGGTGGTGCAGCGGTTCAGCCGGTCCTTGTGGCTCCAGGTCGGGTTGCGGGCCTCGTCTTTGACGTACACCCCGGGTTCGAGCTCGACCAGCGGCGTGCCGCCCTCGCCCAGGCCCGGCGCGAGCAGCGGCGGCAGCAGGGGGGCCCACCGCTCCAGCCCGCCGCGCGGCGCCCCGGCGTCCGCGCCCGGGGCGAACAGGGCGGCGGCGTCGGCCTCGTGGTAGGCGTAGTCGACCTCGACGGGGTAGGAGACGTCCTCGGTCCCGGTGCGGGGACAGCCCGTGGTGAGCGGGGGCCACAACGGGTAGTCGAGGGCGGGATCGCCGAGGGAGCGCTGGCCGGTTGCGAGGGAGCCGTCTGTCGCCATGTCAGGAGCCTAACCGGGCCTGCGCCGCCCGGTCCGGCGGATTCCGGGGCCCGGTGGGCCGCTCCTGGCTCCCGCGGCCGCTACTGAGCCTGTCGGACGGCCGAGACGTCGAACTCCAGGACGACCTTGTCGCCGACCAGGACGCCGCCGCCCTCCAGGGCCGCGTTCCAGGTCACCCCGAAGTCCTTGCGGCTGATCGCCACCGAACCCTCCAGGCCCACCCGCAGGTTGCCGTAGGGGTCGACGGCGTTGCCCGTGTACTCGACGTCGATGGTGACCGGGCGGGTGACGTCCTTGACGGTGAGGTCGCCCGTCACCCGGAACTCGCCGTCCCCGCGCGGCTCGACCGCCGTCGTGGCGAAGGCGATGGTCGGGAAGTTCGGCACGTCCAGGAAGTCGTTGGTGCGCAGGTGCTGGTCGCGCTGCTCGACGCCGGTGTCGATGCTCTCCGTCCGGATCGTCACCCGGGCGGTGGAACGGCCCGGGTCGGCGCCGTCCAGATGGGCACTGCCCTCGAAGGCGGTGAAGGAGCCGCGGACCTTGGTCACCATGGCGTGGCGCGCCACGAAGCCGATCCGGGTGTGGGCGGGGTCGAGGACGTAGTCCCCGGTGAGCTCGGACAGGGAGACGGTCATGGTCGGCTTACCTCCTGGGCGTGTGTGGGGCCTCTCCGGGGAATCGCGGGGGGTCGGGTCCTCGGGGGTAGCCGACCCCGGCGGCGGTGCCGCCCCGGTCGCCCCGGACCACGCTAGGTGCTGCGCCCCGTCCCCGCCCGTCGGGCCCGGGCCGCTGTCTTCCACGCGGGTGCCCCCGCCCGGGGCGGGCGGGGGCACCGGCGGGCGTCCGCGAGGTTCAGCGGTGGCTCGGGAACTGCACCACCTGCTGGTAGGTCGGACGGTTCTGCCAGGTGGTCTTGTCGTCCGTGACACCGCCGAGCGGGCGCTGGATGATCGTGTCGGCGCACCACTGGTCGCCGGCGGAGCAGTCCGCGTCGCCCGGGTAGACCTGGGCCGGGGTCTGGGCGGCCGCCCGCTTCAGGGTGTCCAGCAGCACGCCCCGGCAGGCCGCCAGATCGCCCCCGCCGCAGTACGGGCGGGCCAGCGGGCCGGCCACCTGGTCGCCCAGGACGGACCGCAGGTCCTTGTCCAGGTAGCTCCACCAGCCGTACTGGAAGGCCGAACCCTTGTGCGGGATCGCCTCGTTGGCGCTCACGGGGCCGCCGCCGCCCGGTCCGGTCTGGCCGCCGGAGGGCGACTCGTTGATCTGGAGGGCGCCGGTCAGGGCCGCGAACAGCTGGTCCCCGAGGCCGGGTCGCATGACGCCCTCCGCGAGCAGCGGCCACCAGGCGTCCAGGACGCGGATCGCGGTGGCGTCCGCGTAGCCGTGGCTTCCGGGCGACGTCTCCTTCCGCTGGGCGCCGTCCGCCAGCCAGGCCTCCAACTGCTGGAGCGCGGTGGCGGCGGCCGGATCGGTGACGGGGGCGCCGCGCAGCACCCGGATCAGGTCCGGCAGGACGTCCTCGGCGCGCAGGTCGGCCAGGGCGGCGCTCGCCATGGCCTGGGTGAGCGAGACCCGGCTCGCCTTGCCGCCGTTGCGCAGCAGCGCCTTGACCCGGTCGTCGAGCAGGTTGCCGCGGTGCACCGAGCCGTTGCCGAACCCGGCCGAGGTGAAGCCGTCGGCCTGCTTGTTGTTCCAGGAGATGTAGTAGTCCTGGTTGACGGACTGCGGGTGCTCGGCCGCCGGGGTGTACCGGGCGGTGTTGGTCGCGGGGTCGAAGTCGGCCCACTCGTAGGCCGGTTCGGCGCGCAGCGGCAGGCCGGCGTCGACCCCGGGGGCGCGCACCGGGTTGCTGCCGGAGTTGTAGTACGCGATGTCGCGCGAGTCGGCGTAGAACCAGTTGAAGGTGTAGTTGATGTCCTGCGCCGCCTGCTGGAAGCTCGTCGCGTCGTGCACCGCGCCGGGGTCGTTGAGCTCCTGGAAGCCGATGATGGAGTCCGCCTCGTGCCGGTAGGTGGAGCGCAGCGAGGTGAAGGCCACGGGGGCGCCGCCGACCGTGCCGCGGGCGGTCACCAGGCCGTACCTGCTGCGGTACATCACCAGGGTGTAGGAGCCGGCGGCGGTGGAGTCGGCGGTGGTCGGGTTCCAGGTGTTCTTGCGTTCCAGCCGGTCGAAGGGGACGCACTGGCCGTGCCAGAGGTAGGAGCCGGCGGCGGTGGTGGCCGGGGAGCCGTCGGTGGTGCAGAGCGGGACGGCGTAGGTGTCGGTGATGTCCTGCCCGGCGGAGGTGGCGCTCCAGGCGTAGTCCTGGCCGCGGCCGAGCTGCACGTAGAAGCTCAGGCCGGCGAAGGCCGCGCCGCGCGCGCTGATGCCGGGGCCCTGGATCTCCTCCAGCATCAGCAGCTGCGGGGCGAAGTAGCCGGTCTGCGGGCCGAACACGGCGACCGGGTGGCCGTCGTCGGTGTGGGCGCCGGAGACCAGCAGGGCGTTGGACATGCCGTGCTTGGCGGTGAGCAGGTTGCCGGGCAGCACGCCCGGGGCGGCGGTCCGCGCGGCGCCGGTGCCCGTGCCGGTGGCGTCGTAGATCATCCGCTCGGGCACCACCGAGCCGGGGTCGGGCAGCGCCTCGCCCTGCGGGGCGTCGGGGACCGGGGCGTAGGGGAAGCGCTGGCCGTCGTGCAGGGTCTGGACGGCCTCCGGGTCGTCGGCCTCGCGCAGCGACTTCCAGACCGCGTCCCCGGCGTCCTTGCCGTAGCGGGCCTCGGCGGCCGACTTGACCTGGGCGGAGGCGAGTTCACCGCCGCCGCCGGAGCCGAACAGGGCGCCGACCACGGAGGCCAGGGCGACCAGGTCGGTCAGCTTGAACGGCTCGATCGACCCGGCGTTGGTGATCGGGTCGATGTGTCCGGTCAGGTCGTACTCGCCGGGGAAGGTGCGGGCGTTGTAGGACTCCTTGGCGTACTGGTTGATGCCGTCCAGGTAGGCGTTCGCGTCGGTGAGGGCCTGGGCGGCCCGGCCGCCGCGGGCCGCCAGGGCGTCGATCTGCTGTTGCAGTTCCGCCTCGGTGTACGGCGCGGCCTGCCAGAAGCTCTGCTCCAGCTGGCGGTTGGCGGCGGCGCCGCCGGCGAAGCCGGACAGCTGGCCGCGGCCCACGTGCCGGAACAGGTCCATCACCCACAGGCGGTCCTGGGCGGCGGCGTAGCCCGCGCCGTACTCGGTGCCGTAGCGGGTGGTGCCGGTGATGTGCGGGACGCCGGTGGCCTTGTCGCGGACGATGGTGACGTCGGCGCGCGGGCTGATGGTGCTGGCCACCTGGTCGGCGGGGACGCCGAAGGAGGCGTCGTTGAAGAAGTCGCGCAGCTTGGCCTCGGTCAGGCCCGGGTAGCCGGAGGCGAGGGCGGCGTACGGGCCGAGCTGGTCGTCGGTGTGGGCGGGGCGGCTGCCGAACATCCGGTTGAGCAGGATCTCGGCGAGCGTGGCGTTGCCGTTCTCGCCGGGCGGCAGGATGTCCCGGCAGTGGCCGCCGCAGTAGTCGGCCGCGGTGGCGGTCGGGGCTGCGGGGGCGGCGGCGGTGGGGGTGGTGGTCAGGGCGGCGGTGATGAGCAGGGCCGACGCGACGGCGGCGGCCGGGAAGCGCGGGGGGTGGGGGCGTAGGCGCAAGGGGAGCTCCTCCGTCGAAGCCACGGGAGCTCGACGGTAGGGGCGTTACTGACCGGTTGGCTAGTGGCGTGCATGCCATTTCCGGTGGGGCGCGGCCGGGTTGGCGATCCGGCGGGGCCGTCTGCCGTCCGGCGGCGAGGCGGGCGGCGGCGGGTGGCCGGGGTGGTGGTGAGCGGCGTCAGGTCGGCGGCCCTCGGGGCCCGGAGGGGGCGCCCGGGGGCCCGACCGGTCCTCAGTGCAGGGGGATCGCGGCGGCAGGGTGGGCCGTCGTCGCCGTGACGGCCGCGTGTGCGGCCGTGACCAGCGCGGGGAGGTGCTGTTCCTCGGTGAGCCAGGCCAGGTGCCCGTCGGGCCGGACCAGGGCGGCGGTGACGCCGCGCCAGGCGGGCCGCGACGCGGCGAGCGGCCCGCCGGCAACGGTGACGCCCGGGTGGGTGGCGTGGGCGAGGGCGGCGAACTCGGGTCCGGCCCGACCGGTGAGGTCGAGCAGGACGTGGCGGCCCGCTCGCAGCAGCGTGAACAGGCCGGGGCCGCCCGCCGCCCCGGCCGGTCGCAGGTCGGGCGCCCGGGAGCCGGTCAGCGGGTGCGCCCCGTCGGCGGGGTCGGCCGGGTAGGCGGCCGCGAGGCCGGCCGCGCGACCGGCCAGTTCGTCCGAGAACTCGTCGACGCCGGTGATGAGTTCGGCGAGCAGGTCGCGCAGGGCCAGCGTCATCGGCGAGTGGTCGATCATCAGCCCGGACTGGGCGTGGGTGGAGCGCAGCAGCTCCACTCCGACCGGGTGGCGCTCGGCGTGGTAACTGTCGAGCAGGCCGTCGGGGGCGGAGCCGGTGATGGTGCGGGCGAGCTTCCAACCGAGGTTGGCGGCGTCCTGCATGCCGACGTTGAGTCCGGGCCCGCCGGCCGGGAAGTGCGAGTGCGCGGCGTCGCCCGCCACCAGGACCCGCCCGTGCCGGTACCGGTCGGCCTGGCGGGAGGCGTTGCCGAAGGTGGAGATCCAGCCGGCCTCGCGCATCCCGAAGTCCGTCCCGGTGATCCCGAGGACCTTGGCGCGCAGCTGCTCGAAGGTCAACGGGCCGGGCTTGGTGCGGACGGTCGCCGTGTCGTTGCCGACCACTCGGTGCACCCCGTCGGGCAGTGGGAAGATCATCACGGTGCCGTGCTCGTTGGAGACGGAGCGCCAGGGCGGCGGCGCGTCGAGCACGGTGTCCGCCATCCAGGCCCAGGCGCTGGCCGGGGTGCCGGGGAAGCCGATGCCCGCCGCCTCGCGCACGGTGCTGCGGGTGCCGTCGCAGCCGACCAGGTAGGCGGTGCGCAGCTGGTAGGGCCCGTCCGGGCCGAGGACGTGGACGGTGACCGCGTCGTCGTCCTGCTCCAGCCCGGTGACGCGGTGTCCGCGCAGCAGCCGGGCGCCGGTCGAGCGGAGGTGTTCGGCGAGCAGCTCCTCGGTGCGCACCTGGGGGAGCGAGAGCGTGAACGGGTACGGCGTGTCCAGCCGGCTGAAGTCCAGCCGGGGCGGCAGGGCGGCGAAGTGCCCGCCGGGGATGCGCACGCCCTCGGCGAGGAAGGGCTCCACCAGGCCGCGGGAGGCCAGCAGTTCCAGGGTGCGCGGGTGCACGGTGGTGGCCCGCGAGTGCGGGTCGGGTTCGGTGCGGCTCTCCAGCACGGTGACCTCGATGCCCTGCAGCCGGAGTTCGGCGGCGAGCCAGAGCCCGACCGGGCCCCCGCCGGCGATGACGACCTGTTCCATGGTCCATTCCCCTCTTGGTCAGTGACCAACGACTTGGCTCCAGTAGACTAGGTCAGTGACCAAGAAGCAAGCCCAGGACACCCCCCGGACCCGACTCGACGCCGACACGGTGGTTCGCGCCGCCCTCGACCTGCTGGACGACAAGGGCGCCGCCGCCGTCTCCGTGCGCGGCGTCGCCGAACGGCTCGGCGTCCGGATGAACACCGTGCTCTGGCACGCCAAGACCAAGGGCCGCCTGCTGGAGCTCATGGCGGACGCGATCGTCGGCGAGATCCCGCTCGACGACCTGCCCGCGCCCTGGCACGAACGGGCCCGCGAACTCGCCCACCGCTACCGCCGGTGCCTGCTGGCCCACCGCGACGGCGCGGTCATCGTCGCCGGCACCTACGCCGCCGAGCCCGGCACCCTGCGCTTCGCCGACGCCATGATCGCCGCGCTCCTCGACAGCGGACTGGACGAGCGCCGCGCGTCCTGGGTGTTCTGGAGCATCCAGTACCTGACCCTCGGCCTGGTCCAGGAGGAGCAGGCCCTGGCCGCGCAGGACGGCGTGCACACCCTCGTCCCGGCCCTCGCCGGCGGCGACTACCCGGCGCTCGCCCGGGTCGTCCCGCACATGGAGGATGTCGCCTTCACCGAGCGCTTCGAGTTCGGCCTCTCGCGGATCCTCTCCCCGTCCGGCCCCACCGCCCCCTGAATTCCCAGCAGCCGCCTCCTCGTTGCCCCGGCCGCTCCACACGCCCCCCCTCGGAACCGCCTTTGCCGGTGCGCGGCGAGCGGCGGGTGGGGCGGCCGATCGGCTCTGTGGCGGCAGGTGTTCCGCCGACCGGCGGCGATTTTCGGCCCTCCTCCCACATCGGGCGATCCCGGCGGCGCCACCCCGCCGGATCGACGCCCGCCGTTCCCCGGCCCGGGAACCCGCTGGGCAGGCGCGAGATCACCGTTTGTGAGGCTTGCCTAACCTGCGCCCCGCCGCGACCGGAGGGCCCTGTCCGCTTCGCGGTGTTGGCCGGATCGGGCGGCACGCGGACTTCTTGACAGGCGGGAGCCCGTACGCCGAAGCTCATCGCAGTTGGCGAATTTCTCACCGAACTCCCGCTCCGCTTCGGCCTCTTCGCGAGGCGGTTTTCTCAGCAGTGGCTTCGTCATGAGGGAAAGTGAGATCCGCTTGACGTTCGTGACCGCGGAAACCCGCGCGGAACCGGCCCGCCCGGTGAAAGCGAGACACCGGGACAGTGGCGTTCCGGACCACGGGCGGATGTACGGGCGGATGTACGGGCGGGCCGATGTCGAATTCCACACCACAGTGCGGGAATTCGGGTTTCCCGACCGCGCCGCCCCGGCGCGCCCCGCCCCGGCGCGCCCCGCCCCGGCGCGCCCCGCCCCGGCGCGCCCCGCCCCGGCGCGCCCCGCCCCGGCGCGCCCCGCCCCGGCGTGCCCCGCGCACGTGACCGCACCTCCTCCGGCGACGGCCTGATCCGGAGGGCCCCGCCCGGTGCGGACGACCGCGCCGGGCCGTCCGGGATCCACCTGTCCGGCCCCGATTCGTCCGGCCCCGATCCGTCGCCTCCGTACCACCGCCGCCGTACCACCGTGTCCGTACCACCGCACGGAAGGAACAGCCATGTCGCAGAACACCTGGGACAAGGAACCACGCCCCGCCAGGCTGGAGGAACGCCTGGACGACGGTGTGGTCCGATGTCATCTCAGCCCCCGGAACTGCCGGATCCGCCCCGGCCAGCACGGATTCTGCATGGTCCGGGCCAACCGGGACGGCCGCCTGGTGACCCTGAACTACGGGCGCTCGGTCCACGCCACCGAGGAGACCATCGAGACCGAGGCGGTGTTCCACTACGCGCCCGGCGCCCGGATCCTCTCGATGGGGAACGTCGGCTGCATGCTCAACTGCGACTACTGCCACAACTGGAAGACGTCGCAGGCGCGCCACGTGGAGGACAAGGACGTCTACCACTACACGCCCGAGGAGGTCGTGGACATCGCCGTCCGGCACGGCGTGAAGGTGATCTCCTGGACCTACAACGACCCGGTGGTGTGGCACGAGTTCGTGGTGGAGACGGCCGCCCTCGCCAAGGCGGCGGGAATCGTCAACCTCTACAAGTCCGCGTTCTTCATCAGCGGTGAGGCGATCGAGGAACTGATCCCGGTGATCGACATCTTCTCGGTGTCGATCAAGTCCCTGGACCCGAAGTACTACCGGAAGATCACCAAGGGCTGGCTGGAACCGGTCCTGGAGGGCACCGAGCAGGTGTTCCGGGCCGGGAAGCACGTCGAGGTCTCCACGCTGATGGTCACCGACCTCAGCGACGACGAGGCGACCGCCCGGGACATGGCGAGGTTCGTCGGCGAGCGGCTCAGCCCCGACGTGCCCACGCACTTCGTGCGCTTCCACCCGGACTACAAGATGACCAACACCATCCGCACCCCCGTCGACCGGCTGGAACGGGCCCGCAAGGTCGCCATGGACATGGGGCTCAACCACGTCTACCTGGGGAACGTGTACGACACGGAGTCGACCAACACCTGGTGCCACCGGTGCGGGCAGCTCCAGATCACCCGCTACGGCCTGAACGCCGACCTGGTCGGGCTGGACGCGGCCGGCGCCTGCGTCGGCTGCGGCGCCCGCTCGTCGATCGTCCAACTGCCCGACGCCCACCCGCGCGCCCGGGTGCCCGAACTCCCCGCCGCCGAGGGCCTGGATCTGGCCCGCTTCGACTGGCACGGCGACGTCCGCGCCCTGCACGTCCAGGTGCGCAACACCTCCGCCGCGCCGGTGCGGGCCTACCACCGCCGCTACGGCGATCCGGCCGCGGACCAGGGCTGGCAGGTCATCGACCTGGCCCCGCAGGAGAGCTTCCGGTACATCGCGGCCAAGAGCACGTCGGGCGAGGTCGGCGTCCAGGTGGCCGTACCGCCGCAGTGCACCTCCAGCCTCCACCAGGTCTTCGACCGCGCGCACTTCCCGACCGTGGAGGCCTCCGCCGGGACGCTGAACGAGGACGTCTCGCCGCTGCCGCTCTTCCAGCCCCGCGCCAGGTCATGACCGGGCCCGCGAGCACGACGGAGCAGGCGGGCCCGATGCGGCACGGGACCGACTACCGCGTCCTGCCGTTCAGTGACGACCTGTCGGCCGTCCTCATCACCGGGAGCCACCGGTTGCTGCTCGCCCCGGCGGACACCGCCGAGCGGCTGGCCTCCGGCGTCGGCCACCTGCGGCCGGACGAGCGGCGGGCCTGGGAGCGGTTGCAGGCCGGCGCCGCCACCGGCCGGGAGGCCAACCGCCTCCGGCTCCGGGAGAGCGCGCTGTCCGACGGCGCCGACTTCGCGGTCAACGTCAACCTGACGAACGTGTGCAACCTCGCCTGCACGTACTGCTTCGCCGAGGGCGGCGACTACGGCCGGATCACCGAGGCGATGGGCGAGCACTCGATCGCCTGGATCTTCGACTTCATCCACCGCTACGCCGCGCCCGGGCAGCGGGTCCGCTTCGAGTTCTTCGGCGGGGAGCCACTGGCGAACTTCACGGTGATCCGCAAGATCTGCGAACGCGCCCGCGACCTCACCGGGCGCTCGGGCACCGAGTTCGTCCACCGGATCTCGACCAACCTCACCCTGATGCCCCAGGGCGTCGAGGAGCTGTTCCGCGACCACCGGTTCATCGTCTCGGTCTCGATCGACGGCGGCCGCGAGGTCCAGGACGCCAACCGCCCGTCCAAGCACGGGAAGGGCTCCTACGACCGGATCGTCCGCAACCTGTTCCGGCTGCGCGAGGCGTGCGGCGACGACGTCACCCTGGTGGCCCGGATGACCATCGCGACGGCGCGGCCCAGCCTCACCGAGAGCGTGCTCGACCTGTGGGGGCTCGACCTCTTCGACTACTTCCAGATCTATCCGGGCGTCTACCCGGTGGAGCAGGGCACGACGGTGCCCATCGCCCTCACGCTGGGGGACCGGAAGCTGTCCGAGCCCAAGGGCATCCAGTACATCAACCACTTCCTCCAGCCCGGCATCGTGGAGCAGTTCAAGGACTTCCTGGTCCACTACCCGCGGCTGTTCGCCCCCGACAACCGGTTCAAGGGCGTGCTGGAGTACGAGCGCGCCGTGCAGATGGTCACCGAGGGCGCGGCGGCGCTGGCGTTCTGCTCGGGCGGCCGGACGTACTACACGCACTCCCCGGACGGCAGCGTCAGCCCCTGCCACCGCCTGGTCGGCGACCAGGGCTTCGACGTGGGCACCGGGGCCGAGGGCCTCACCCGGGACCACCCCGAGTGGCGGCGCACCGTCGACGAGCACCGGGTGTGCGGGTCCTGCTGGGCCCGCTACCTGTGCGGCGGGGGCTGCCGGCAGGAGAACCACGTGGCCTCGGGTGACGTGAACGTCCTCAACACCGAGTCCTGCCAGTACCAGTTGATGCTCGCGGAGGAGGTCGTCAAGATGCTGGCCCGCTCCGCCGCCGACTACCGCGAGCGGTCGCGGGCGCGCTACGACGACCTCTTCGTCTCGTGCGGGCGCCCGGTGGTCCCCAACGACCGGCCGGCCCTCGACACGGCCGCCGACGTCCGCCCGTTCCAGGTCCTCTGCTGACGGCCTCCGCCCCCGGACCCGTCCACCACCACGCCAGGCCGGCCCCGACGAAGGAGCGACAGCAGATGGCCGAGAAGATCATCCGACGGAACATCCACACGTATCCGTTCAAATACCGGCACCACGAGTACGACGAGTACTTCCGCCCCGAGAACGCTGTGCTCTACCTGCACGTCCCGTTCTGCATCACCAAGTGCGGATTCTGCGACTACACCGTCTACATCAACCGGAACGAGCAGCACTTCGCCCAGTACGTCGACGCGCTCGAACGCGAGATCCGCGCCTTCGCCGCCAATCGGGCCTTCCCCGCGTTCCGGGTCGACGCGGTGTATTTCGGCGGCGGTACGCCGGGCATCCTCACCGGCGACCAGACGGCCCGGCTGCTGGACGCCTGCCGGGAATCGTTCGAATTCAACGAGGGCGCGGAGATCGGCCTGGAATTCGACCCCTCGACGGTCGACGAGGCCAAGATCGCGCGGATGCGGGAGGCCGGATTCACCCGGCTCAGCGTCGGGGTCCAGGCCTTCGACGACCGGCTGCTGGAGATCTGCAACCGCTCGCACGACCTCGCCACCGCCGAACGCGCCTTCCGCACCGTCGTCGACGGCGGTTTCACGCACACCAACATCGACCTGATCTTCCCGCTGCCCGGCCAGTCCGTGGACGACTGGAAGCGCAGCGTCGACCGGGCCATCGAACTCGAACCGGCCTGCATCACGGCCTACGGCCTGGAGATCTGGCCCAAGACGGCGTTCCACTCGCTCATCACGTCCGGGAAGATGGCGCTCCCCTCGGCGCAGGACGAGCGCCGGATGTACGAGTACGCCATCGACGCGCTGGAGGCGGCGGGCTTCGCCCGGCGCAGCTCGACGGGGTACTACCACCCCGACCGCTGCGCCGACTACTCGCGCTTCCTGGAGTACTACTGGCGGACCTGGCCGATGATCGGATTCGGCGTCTCGTCGAAGAGCGTGATCCACGACCGGCTGTTCGTCAACGTCAAGCCGCTCAAGAAGTACTACGAGATGGTCGGAAGTGGTCAAATCCCGCTGGATTTCGCCACGTACCTCACCAAGGAACAGGAAATGCGCCGCGTCATGATCCGCGGCCTCAAGATGTGCGAGGTCAACCGGCCGGACTTCCGCGACCGGTTCGGCGTCACCATGGAGGCCGTCTTCGGGGCGGAGATCGAGCAGCTCGTCGACAAGGGCTGGCTGGAGGAACGGGGCACGGACGTGTATGCGCTGACCAGGCTCGGTCAGTTGTTGTCGACCAATGTGTACGAGCTGTTCTACGCGCCGGAAGATCTCAGTCCCGCCGAAGGGGATGAGGTACGGTTCGGCATATCGGAGCTCGTCGAGTGACCTGATCGGCGGGTGTTGTGACGAGGGGCAGAGCGAATTGTCGCGCACGTGCTCGCACCAGGCCTTCCGCCGGGGCTTTCGCCGGGACTTCCACCGGACCGGAATGATCGCGGTGACCTGCGGGGGACCGCGGTGAACATCCTCCCCGCGTGGTTCGCCGGACTCAGCCTCGGCTTCCTGGTCGCCCTGCCCCTCGGCCCCATCGGCCTGCTGTGCGTGCGCAGCGTCCTGCGCGACGGCTTCCCGACCGGCTGGGCGATCGGTCTGGGCGCGGCCCTGGTGGACATCGCCTACGCCGGCCTGGGCCTCGCCGGGGTCGGCAGGCTGCTGGACGTCCCCGCGCTGCGCACGGCCCTGGGGCTGGCCGGGGCCGCCGTGCTGGTGTACATCGGCGCTCGCTCGCTGCGCTCCGCCTTCCGGGTCCAGGCGGCCGCCGAGGACGAGCGCAACCCCGAAGTGGTCCGCCCGCTGGCGGCGTTCCGCACGGCGCTGGCGGCCACCGCCTCCAACCCGGCGACGATCGGCTACTGGGCCGCCGCCTTCGCCGCGGCCACGGCGGCGAACGTCACCGGGACGCTGCCCGCCTCGGTGTCCATGCTGGTCGGCGTCGGCTGCGGCACGCTCCTGTGGTTCACGCTGCTGAGCACGGGCGTGGTGGTGTTCCGCCGGCGCTTCAGCGCCCGGCTGCTGAAGGGCGTCGACCTGGTCGCCGGGATCGGGGTCATCCTCTTCGGCGGCTTCCTGGCCTACCAGTCGCTCGCCTGAACCGGCCGCGGTGACGGCGTCGGGCGGCGGCTGACCGAGGCCCTTCGTCGAACTCCCGGCTGTGCGGCGGGAGTTCGGTGGCGGGCCCCGGCTTCCGAACAGCCCGGTGTCCGCGCCGCCGCCCGCCTCCGCGCCTCGGGGGCGGCGGGCCGGACGCCCGTCCCCTTGGAGGAACCGATGGCGTCCCACCGTCCCCCTGGCGTCGATCCGAGCGGAAAACTCTGGCGGCTGGGCGAGTTACTGCCCAGGGCGCTGGTGTACCTGGCCGGCTGCGTGGTCTTCTCGACGGGCGCCCACTTCTTCATCCAGTCCGATCTGGGCACCGACCCGCTCGACGTCTTCTCGCTGGGCGTGCTCAAGCACCTGCCGCTCACCATCGGCCTGTGCCAGGCGGCCGTCGCGGTGGTGTGCATCGGGGCGTGGGCGGCGTGGAACCGCAAGCGCCCGGTGGTCTCGCCCTTCGTGACCTTCTTCCTGTGCGGCAGCCTGATCGACCTCTTCCAATGGCTGCGGCCGGCGGCCTGGTTGGGGCTGAGCAGCTACCCGCTGATGCTGCTCGGCGCGCTGCTGTGCGCCTACGCCTCGGCGCTGATCATCATGAGCGGTTTCGGCATCCGGGCCATCGACCTGCTGGCGATCACCATCCGGCACCGCTGGACCTGGCCGTTCTGGTGCGCGAAGGGGCTGATCGAAGGAGTGCTGCTGCTCTGCGGCTGGCTGCTGGGGGGCCCGGTGGGCATCGGTACGGTGGCTTTCCTGGTCTTCGTGGACCTGCTGATCGAGCCCTTCGTCCGGTTCAACCGGCGGTTCCTCGACATCCCGGACCACGGCTTCGCGGTCGCCCTGGCGGTGCCCTGACCGGAGGCGGTGCGGCCGGCCCTGGTGCCGGTCCGGCCCGCTCCGGCGGCGGCCGGTGGCGGACCGGATGCCGGAGTACCGTGGAAGGGGTCGAGGCACTGCCGCCGTCGGCGGTTGCCGCAGGTGTGGTGCGACGTGGGGACCGGAGGCGCCGGTGGCGCGAGAGAGCATGCCCGCGGTCGACGACTCCCGGCAGAGCCCGGTCGGAGCCGTCGGCAAGGTGACGGTGCCCATTCCGGCGGGCGGCCCGGGCGAGGTCCTGGTCGCCCTCCGGGGTGGTTCGGAGGTGTTCGCGGCCTGGTGCTCGGAGCCGGTCGGCCGGGACGTCCGGGTGGTCGTGGTGGACGCGATCTCGGCCCGCTCGGTGATCGTCGAGCTGCTGCCGCCCTAGCCGCGGTTTCGTATCCCAGCTGGTCAGGTGGTCGGTCATGTTCTTCTGGCACGTTCCCGCACCCAACGAGGCGATGCTCGTCTCCGGGTCCAAGCACCAGGCGCAGGACACCCAGTTCCGCATCGTCACCGGGCACGGCAGCCTCGTCCTGCCGGTCAAGCAGAAGGTCCGCATGCTCTCCCTGGCCCTGCGGGAGGCGGAGATCGCCGAGGACTGCGTGACCCAGCAGGGGATCCGGCTCACCGTGCGCGCGGTCTGCGTGTTCAAGGTCGGCGACGACGCGGTGTCGATCGCCAACGCGGCCCGCCGCTTCCTCTCGGAACAGGACCAGATGGAGGAGCTCGTCGGCCGGATCTTCGCCGGCCACCTGCGCTCGATCATCGGCGGGCTGACCGTCGAGCAGATCATCCGGGAGCGCAGCCGGGTCGCCCAGGAGGTGATGGCGGGCAGCCACGGCGAGATGGAGAAGCTCGGCATCGTGGTCGACGCGCTGCAGATCCAGGAGATCGAGGACTCGACCGGGTACATCGACAACCTGGCCGCGCCGCACGCGGCGGCGGTCGCCAGCCAGGCCCGGATCGCGCAGGCCAAGGCGGACCAGGAGGCCACCGAGCGGGAGCAGCAGGCGGCCGCGCTGAAGGCCGAGTACGAGCGCGACACCGCGATCAAACGGGCCGGGTTCCTCGCCGAGACCGAGCAGTCCAGGGCCCGGGCCGCCCAGGCCGGGCCGCTCGCCGAGGCCCGGGCCTCCCAGGACGTCATCGAGGAGCAGACCGCGCTCGCCCAGCGCCGGGCCGCGCTGGCCGCCCAGCAACTGGAGGCCGACGTGCGGCGCCCGGCGGACGCCGAGGCCTACCGGCAGCGGACGCTGGCCGAGGCCGCGCGCGACCGGGTGAAGTTCGAGGCGGACGGCAGCGCCTACAGCGAGCGGGCGCTCGCCCAGGCGCAGGCGGACGCCAACACCGCCCGGGCCGACTCCCTGCGCGGCGGCAACCAGGAGCTCATCGCGGCCAACCGGATCGTGGAGAACCTGCCGGCCCTCGCCGACGCGGCGGCCCGGGGCATGTCCGGAGCGGAGCTCACCGTCCTCAACGGCAGCGACGGGGTCAACCAGATGGCGGCGGGCATCGTCAGCCAGGGCCTCGCCATCCTGCACTCGCTCCAGCACTCGACCGGCCCGTTCGGCGACGGCAAGTCCAAGCCCCGCTTCCCGGAACGGACTTGAGGCACGTCGGGGCCCGCGGGCCGAGGCGTCAACGGGCGGCGAGGAGGCCGTCGACCAGGGCCCGCAGGCCGTCCAGGTAGGTGTCGTCGGTGGTCAGCGCGGCCCAGCGGTCCGCGACCTGGGCGAGGCGGGGGAGTTCGTCCGGGTCGAGGCCGCCGAACACCTGCTCCCGGTAGGTGGCGCGCTCGTCGTCCGCGCGCCGCCGGGCCGCCGCCGCCCGGACCACCAGCTCGCCGGCGGTGTAGTACCAGATCGTGCGGTACCCCTGGACGGCCCGTTCCGGGGTGAGGCCGCACGCGGTGAGGCCGTCGACGATCTGCTCGACGAACCACAGCGCGGACGCGGACATCAGGTCGTCGGCGGTCAGCACTTCGACGATCCAGGGGCAGCCGGCCAGCGCCTCGTGGATCGCGGCGGCGGAGTCGACGACCCGGTCGCGAGGGTCGGCGGGCAGCTCGGGCCGGCGCAGCGTCCGGGCCGCGTAGTCGTCCAGCAGGAGGACGAGCAGTTCCTCCTTGTCGCGCACGTGGTGGTAGAGCGCCATCGGCGTACTGCCGACCTCGGAGGCGAGGCGGCGCATGGTCAGCCGGTCCGCGCCCTCCTCGGTCACGATCCGGCGGGCCGCTTCGACGAGCTGCTCACGGGAGATGCGGGGCGGTCGGCCCGAGGTCCTGCGCGGTGGGGTCGGCATGGGGCCATCATCGCTCAGGGGTCGACAGCGGCGGCCGTGCGGGGTTAGTTTTCTTACGCGTATAGAAATTGCTGACCGGAAGGAACACCGCCATGACGCCCACCGCCGTCGACCTGTTCGCCTCGGCCCTGCACTTCCACCCCGACGGCGAAGTCCGAGCCGCCGAGCGGCAGATGGGCGGTGGCGCGCCGGGCACCTGGCACCTCGGCGCCTTCCACGTGGAGACCGACGCCGACGTCCACGCCGACCACTGGGAGATGCACCCGGAGGCCGACGAGGCGGTGTGCTGCCTCACCGGCGGCGCGCGGCTCTACCTCCGCCCCGCGGGCGGGGACGGGCACGGGGACGGGGACGGCGCGGGGGGAGGTGCCGACGAGATGGTGCCGCTGCCCGCCGGCAGCGCCGTGGTCGTCCCCCGCGGCCGCTGGCACCGCCTCGAACTGGACGGCCCCAGCGACCTGATGTCGCTCACCCTGCGCCACGGCACCCGGCTCGAAAAGCGCACCGACACCCCCTGACCGCAGGCGCCCCCGGGCGGCTCGCTCGGCGGCGGCCGGTCAGGACTCCCCGCTCCACGACCGCCAGAGCGCCGCGTACCGCCCGCCGGCGGCGACCAGCTCGTCGTGGGTGCCCAGCTCGACGATGCGGCCCGCCTCCATGACGGCGACCCGGTCGGCGTCGTGCGCGGTCTGGAGCCGGTGGGCGATGGAGATGACCGTGCGGTCGGAGCGCACGGCCGCCATCGCCCGCTCCGCCTGCCGGGCCGTGGTCGGGTCGAGCAGGGAGGTCGCCTCGTCCAGGATCAGGGTGTGGGGATCGGCCAGCTGGACCCTGGCCAGGGTGAGCTGCTGGGCCTGCGCGGCGCCGAGTTCGGTCCCGCCGGTGCCCAGGAGCGAGTCCAGCCCGTCCGGGAGGTCGCGGACCCAGTCCGCCTCCACCAGGGCGAGCGCGGCCAGGACCGCCGCGTCCTCGGCGTCCGGGGCGGCCAGCGTCATGTTCTCTCGGAGCGTGCCCATGAAGACGTGGTGCTGCTGGGTGATGAGGACGACGCGGTTGCCCAGCTCGCCCGCCGCGGCGAGGTCCGCGACCGGCACGCCGCCGACCAGGATCCGCCCCGCGTCCGGGGCGTCGACGCCGGCGAGCAGCTTGCCGAGGGTCGACTTGCCGGCGCCGGACGGGCCGACCACGGCCAGCCGCTCGCCCGGCCGGACCACCAGGTCGACGTCCGTCAGCACGTCGTGCGAGTCGGTGTAGGCGTACCGCACGCCGACGGCCTCGATCCGGTCGTCGGCGGGGCGCAGCCCGGTGGCCGACGGCTCCTGCGACACCAGGCCGACGCCCTTGATGCGGGCGAACGACGCACCGCTGCTCTGCAGTTGCTCGACCCAGTTGAGCGCCCGGTCGAGCGGGTCGACGAGCTGCCACATGTAGAGGCCGCCCGCCACCACCGCGCCCAGCGTCACCGAGCCGTGGAGGTAGCCGAAGCCGCCCACCAGCAGGATGAGCGCCGTCGGCAGCGCGTGCGCGAACTCGGTGACCGGGAACAGCACGGTCCGCAGGAACAGGGTGCGCACCCGGGCCCGGTAGGCGGTGTCGACGGCCCGGTCGACCACGCCGTCCTGGCGCGCCCCGACCCCGTACGCCTCGATGGTCCGGGCGCCGCGGGCGGTGGAGTCGAGGACCTCGGCGACCCAGCCCGCCGCGGCCCCCTCGGCGAGGTAGGCCTCCCGGGCCCGGGACAGGTACCAGCGGCTCACCGCCCCGACGATCGGCAGGCCCACCAGGGCGCAGAGCCCGATCAGCGGGTCGAGCAGGAACGTCGCGGTGAGGATGACCAGCACCTGGACGACGGCGATGAAGACGTCCGGGGCCGCGTTGCGCAGGGTGGCGGCCACGGTGCCCACGTCCAGCGAGGAGCGGGTCACCAGGTCGCCGGCGCCGACCCGTTCCGCGTACCGCCCGGGCAGCGCGAGCGTCCGCTCGACGACCTCCTCGCGGAGCCGGGCCAGGGCGCGTTCGCCGAACCGGTGGGAGAGGTGGCGGGCGTAGCGGGTGAGCACCAGCTGGGCGAGGGCGAACCCCAGGACCGCGGCGGCGAAGCCGTCCACCTGGCCGACCGTCAGCTCGCCGTTCTCGACCCGGGTGACGATGCGGCCCAGCAGCCACGGCCCGGCGACGCCCGCGAGGGCGGCGAGGCAGGTGAGGGCGACGATCACGCCCATCGCCCGGCCATCGTCCGCCAGCAAGCGCCAACTGGCCCGGCGCACCGTCGCGGCGTCGGCGACCGGGAGGCGGTGGGGGGCGTGGCGGTCGTGGGGGCGGTCGGGGCCGTCGGGGCCGTCGAGGTCGCTCATCGGGCCGGTCCTTCCTCGGTGTCGGTCGTGCCGCTCGCCGGAACGCTCTGCGGGCGGTCGTCGGTGCTGCCGCGGAACACCAGCGCCGCGTAGCCGGGGTCGCGGGCGAGCAACTCGCCGTGGGTGCCGGTGGCCCGGACCTTGCCGTCCACCAGGTGGACCACCTCGTCGGCGCGGCCGAGCACCAGGGGGGAGGTGCTGACGACCAGGGTGGTCCGGCCGCCGCGCACGGCGCCGATCCGGGCCGCCACGGCCGCCTCGGTGAGCGCGTCCAGCGCCGAGGTGGGCTCGACCAGCAGCAGCACCTCGGGGTCGGCCAGCAGCGCGCGGGCCAGCCGCAGCCGCTGGCGCTGCCCGCCCGAGACGTTGCCGGCGCGGTCGTGGATCGGCGCGTCCAGGCCGCCCGGCAGGGCGTCGACGACGTCCTCGGCCGCGGCGGCGTGCAGGGCGCGCCGCAGTTCCTCCTCGGTGTGGTCGCCGCGGATCGACACCGCGGAGCGGAGCGTGCCGCCGAACACGTACGCGTCGTCGTCCGACACCAGGACGTGGCGCCGCAGCTCGGCGGGCACCCAGTCGGACAGCCTGGTGTCCCCCCAGGTGGCGTCCGAGTCGGTGTAGCCGCCCAGCCGCTCGACGACGGCCCGGCCGGGCGGCGGCCAGCGCGGTGAGCCGCCCCGGCCGCAGCAGCAGGCCGGAGTCGGGGTCGCTCAGCACCGCCGGAGCCTCCGGCGGGTTCGTCAGTGTCCGGCTGCGCGTCGAATCCGGCCGCAGCGCCAGGATGTCGGTGACCCGGCGGGCGGAGACCAGCCCGCGCGGCAGGTCGTCCGCGCCCTCGACGAAGGCGGAGACGGGCACCAGCAGGGCCGCCACGTAGCCGTAGACGGAGACCAGTTCACCGACCGTGATCGAACCGGCGGCCGCCATCCGGGCGCTGAGCCAGGTCACCACGGCCAGGAAGACCACCGGCAGGCAGGCGCCGAGCGCCTGCACCCAACTGGTGAACGAGGCCACCCGGTAGCCGAGCGGGACGAGGGCCTGTGAGCGCTCCCGGTAGCGCCGGGCGAACATCGGCTTGCCGCCGATGCCGTTCAGCACGCCCAGCCCGGCGACCAGGTCGCCGGCCAGGGCGGTCAGCGCCCCCTGCTGCTCGCGGTAGTTTCCCTCGGCGCCGTGCAGCTTCCCCAGCAACGGGCCGACGGTGAGGGCCAGCAGGGGTACCCCGAGGAGGATCACCGCCGCGAGCAGGACGGAGATCCGGACCAGCAGGACGGCGGTGGCGAGGTAGGCGATGACCGCACCGACGCCGGGCCCGGTGATGGTCAGTGTCTGCGCGATCCGGCCGATGTCGCCGGCCTGGAGGTGGGTCAGCTCACCGGCCGACACCTGGCGCGGCAGCGTCGTCCCCAGCCGGTTGACGTGCCGGGCGATGACCTGGACGGTGCGGTACGCGGCGTCCACCCGGATGAAGGTCATGGTGCGGTGCCGCAGGATCCCGAGGACGGCGATGAGCGCGCCGACCGCGAGGACGGCCGACACCCAGAAGACCAGCGCGCCGCTGTCGCGCGCCCGGAGCCCCTCGTCGATCGTCCTGGACATCAGGTAGGGCGGCAGCATCAGGGCGCACATCCACAGGCTGCCCCAGGTCGCGCCGAGCAGGACGCGGCCGCGCTGCCTGCGCACCAGCCACCAGAGGAAGCGCAGCGGACTCCGGTGGTCCGGCACCCCGGGATCGCGGTAGGGGACCCGGTGCGCACCAGGGGGCAGGTCCGGTCCGGCGCCGGTCATCCCGCCTGCCCCCGGGCGGGCCCCCGAGCGGTGAACTGGTCCGGTATCCGTTGGTGTCTCATTCCCGGAGTCTGGCAGACCGCCCCGCCGCGGAACTGACGCACCCCCAGGTCGGACGGCGGGCCGGCCGCCCCCACCGGGTCACCGCTGCGGCGCGCCGTCCGCGCCCACCGCCAGCCAGTGGGACGGAAGGTCGATACGGCTGCCGTCGGGCGCGAACTCGGTGAGGAACAAGGGCAGTTCGCCGGAGGCGAGGACGGTGAGCCCGGCGGTGCGGAACAGCTCGCCGAAGGCCGAGTCGACGACCTCGGCGGGGGCGAGGCCGTGCTCGAAGACGGGACGCAGCTTCGGGGGAGGGCCCTGCGGGCTCTGGGCGAGGCCGGCCAGGACGGCCTTCGCCGACGCGGACAGCTCGACGACGAACGCCCGGCCGCGATCCCCGACCAGGGTGGCGACGGCGTCGGCAACCGGCTGGCGGTCGGCCGGTTCGGACTGGTGGATCAGGGCGCGGACATACACGTTGGCATCGCCGAGACGGGCGTGCAGCTCCCGGACGCCCTGCCCGTCGGTGGCGTCGAGCCGGGCGAACTCGGGCCGCCCGTCCGGATGCTGGGCGCGGGCGAGCTCCACGGCGGCGGCGGACAGGTCGACCCCGAGGACGCGGCCGAAGCGTTCGGCGAGGAAGCGGGTCTGGGTGCCGTTGCCGCAGCCGACGTCGACGAGGGGCAGCGCCGGGTCGGCGAGGTAGGGGGCGAACAGCGCGAGGTGCACGCTCGCGGTGAGCGCCGGCTCCGCGTCCCAGATCACCGCGCCGGCCTCCGCCGGTGCGTCGCGCCAGAAGCCCTCCCAGGCTTTCAGGTACCGACTCGACACGGGCATGGCGGAGAACCTCCCAGCTGGTGAAGCACGGTGTCGGGATCACCCCCGGACGGCGAGCGGCGCGTGGAGGCGCATGGGGAATCCCGCGAAGGCCTGCGCCCCTCGGCTTTCCCCGACCCCCGACCCCCGACCCCCGAGCCGCGCGCAGCTCCGCCCGACCGGACGGCCGATGACGGTCAGCCACGCTAACGGCCCCGGCGGGCGAGGCCGGCCGCGAGTCACCCGAACGCGGTAATTCCGAGGGAAGTTCATCCGAACGGCCGCCCGCCGTGCGGGCGCTCCACCATGACTCCGCCGGGCGGGGCCCAGCCGGCCGCCCTGCTGCGGCTCGTTGTTTCTGGTGATGGAAACGCTACGTTGCCTTCATGATGACTGGCAATCGGATCGCCGATAGCCATCAGCACAAGTGCAGTTCAAGGCGCGATGGTCAGCGCGGTGGCCCTTGATTCAACGCAACGTCAGCCACCGTGTTCGTTGCATTGGATCGAGGGTGAACGCTAGGGTGAGGGCCTTCGGGGAAGCGTGGAGGGAGAATCGCGGTGCCGGGAGGCAGACTCACTCAGCAGGAGCGCCAGCAGATCGCGTCGGGGATGGCCGACGGCCTCGCCTACGCGGAGATCGCCAGGCGTCTCGACCGCCCCACCTCGACGGTCACGCGCGAGGTGATGCGCAACGGCGGCCCCACCGCCTACCGTGCCGACCTGGCCCACCGCGCCACCGAACGCCGCCGCGCCCAGCGGCGCGGGCCGGCCGCACCCCGGGGGCCGGAGGCGCGCCCGCAGGCCCACGGGCGCGACGCCGAGGCCGTGCGCGAGTACCAGGAGACGTACACCACCGTCCTGACGGCCTCCGGCATGCCCAGGATGGCGGCCCGGGTGCTGGCCTGCCTCACCCTCACCGACGGCGGCAGCCTCACCGCGTCCGAACTCGCCCAGCACCTCCAGGTCAGCCCGCCGTCGATCTCCAAGGCGATCGCGTTCCTCGACGGCCAGGGCCTCGTCCGCCGGGAGCGCGACGAGCGCCGCCGTGAGCGCTACGTCGTCGACGACGACGTCTGGTACCAGTCGATGATGGCCAGCGCCCGCGCCACCGCCCACCTCGTCGAGGTCGCGCGGCAGGGTGTCGGCGTCCTCGGCCCGCAGACCCCGGCCGCCACCCGCCTGGAGAACATCGCCCGCTTCGTCGACTTCGTCTCCGAGAGCATCGTCCGCGCGGCGGAGCAGGCCCGCGAGATCCTCCACACGAAGCCCGAGGCGACCCTGGCCGGACCGGCCGCTCCGCGTCCGGACCGCGGATAGCCGGCGGTCACCGGCAGGCGGCGCGGTAGGCGCGGCGCCACGGGTCCGGGTCCGCACCGAGGGCCTGGACGATGTCGGAGAGCAGTTCGACGTCCAGGCGTTGGCGCCCGCGCTGCGGAAGCAGTCGTAGACGGTGATCCGCCCGGGTGTGCGTTCCCCGGCCGAACGGGGGCGCCGGTCACCAGACGCGGCGGTCGGCGGGGGTGCCGAGGCCGGTGCGGAGGTGGCGGACGAGGCTGCGCCGCAGCTCGCGGTCCTGGTCGGTCTCGACGGGGAGGTCGAGCTGGACGATGTCCACGCCGGCCGAGCGGAGCAGGCCGATGCGGGCGGCGACGGTGGCCGGGGAGCCGGCGTAGGCGGCGGTGAGGGAGCGGCGGATGTAGGCGGCCACCTGCTCGTCGCCCCGGGACGGGTCGGAGCGGCCGCGCTCGCGGTCGCGGTCGAGCTGGACGGCCTCCGTCCAGGGCCCGCCGCCGCCGGAGGTGAGGCGGAGGGCGTCGCGGCGCAGCCGGCGGACCCGGTCGCGGGCCGCCTCGTCGGTGTCGGCGAGGACGACGGTGACGTGCCGCCAGATCCGCAGGCTCCGGCCGTGCGTGGCGGCGGCGGTGCGGACCTGGGCGATCCGCCGCCGGGTGTCCGGCAGCGGCAGCGGGCTGACGGCGTAGACCTCCGCGTAGCGGGCCGCCAGGTCGAGGCCCTGCGGTGACGAGCCGCCGAAGGAGAGCAGCTCGCCCCCGGGTCTGGGGTGCAGGCCGGGCCGGGCGGCGGAGACGGTGTAGAACTCGCCCTTGTGGTCGATGTCCTGGTCGGCGGCGAGGTAGCGGGTGAACAGGTCGAGGTACTCGTCGGCCCGGCGGTAGCGCTCCTGCTTGTCCAGGAGGTCGCCGTCGCGGGCCGTGTCGTGGTCGCTGGAGCCGATGATGACGTGGGCCGCCGCCCGCCCGCCGGAGAGGCGGTCCAGGGTCGCGAGGGAGCGGGCGGCGACGGTCGGCGCGGTGGTGCCGACCCGGTGGGCGACCGCGATGCGCAGCCGTGTGGTGGCGGCCAGGGCCCACGAGGCCACCAGCCACGGGTCGGGCCACGAACTGGACTGCACCACCAGGGCGCTGTCCAGCCCGTCCTCCTCGTTCTCCCGCGCGGTGCGGGCGACGTACGCGGGGTCGGCGGTGCGGTCGCGGCCGTCGGGGGCCCAGCGCAGGGCCTGGCGTTCCTGCGCGGTGTGGCCGGGGACGGGTGCGGCGCGGACCCCGCCGCGGATTTCGAGTGGCACGGCTCTCCTCCGGTCGTGAGCGTCGTGGGCGTCGTGGGCGTCGTGAGGGTGACAGGGGATGGGGACGGGTGCGGCCCGACGGTCAGAGGGCGGCCGGCCCGAGCCGGGCCAGGGTGTCGAGCAGCTTGGCGCGGCTGACGAACACCTCGGGCGGCAGCGACACGTACAGCTGGATGGTGGTGACCCCGGGGCGGTGGTAGGCGAGGATGCGCTCCCGGCACTCCTCCGGCGAGCCGCTGATGAACAGCCCGTCGACGACCTCGTCGGGCAGCGCCTTCTGGGCGCTCTCCGGGTCGCCGGCCGCCCAGAGCCGGTGGGTCTCGGCGAGGAGTTCGCCGTGGCCCAGCCACTCGTGGAACTTGCGGTACGGCTCGCGGTTGAGGATCCAGGCGAGGAACGGACGGCTGGCGCGGTGGGCGTAGTCGGTGTCCTCGGTGGGGCAGACGAAGACCTTGACGACCAGTTCCTTCCCGGGCGGCTGCGGGCCGACGGCGTCCAGGATCTTCGGCACGTCGTGCGGGAACAGCAGGTTGGTGATGGCGCCGTCGCCCTCGTTGAAGCCGAGCCGGAGCATGTTGGGCCGCAGCGCGCCCAGGATGACCTTGACCGGCTCGGTCGGCGGGTGCGGCAGCCGGTAGCCGGTGATGTCGAAGGTGTCGAACCCGCCGGTGACGTACTCGCCGCGCAGCGCCCGGGTGACGAAGCGCAGGACGTCCCTGGTCCGCTTGAACGGCTCGTCGAACGGGATGCCGTTGATGTCGGTGACGTGCGCGGGAACCGAGGCGCCGATGCCCAGCAGCAGTCGGCCCGGGGCGAGTTGGGCGAGCGTCGCGGCGGTCTGGGCGAGCACGGCCGGGCCGCGGGTGTGCACCGGGACGATGCCGGTGCCGATCCGCAGCGAGGGGGACCAGGCCGCCGTGGCGGCCAGCGGGGTGAAGGCGTCGGTGCCGCCGCCCTCGGCACTCCACACGTCGGTGTAGCCGAGGTCGGGCAGCCGCTCGACCAGGAACCGGTGCCGGTCGATGGTCAGGCCGGGCAGCGGGAGGGTGATGCCCCACTTGGGCGGCGCGGCGGGCGCGGGGGCGTGCGCGGAGCCGGGCGGGACGGTCCCGCTGTGGTGGTGCGGTCGGTGCGGGTCGGTCATCGGGATGGCCGTCCTTCCTGTGGTGCGCGGTGCTCTTCGGAGCCGGGGGAGAGGCGGTGTCCGCGGGTCAGCGGACCCACACGGTGGTCAGGTCGAGGAACCAGGACTGCGGCTGCACGAGCCCCTGGACCTTCGGCGAAAGGGCCCGCGGATTGCGGTCGTTGACCACGAACAGCCAGGGCGCGTCCTGGGTGACCAGGGCGAGCGCCTTGCGGTACCCGGCCTGCCGGGCGGTCTGGTCGGCATCGGCGGCCGAGGAGGCGAGCAGCTCGTCGACCTGCGGGTTGGCGTAGTGGCCGGTCCAGAACGGGCTCTTGGAGCCGATGAACAGCGGCAGCAGCGCCTCGGACTGGAACAGCGTGGTGGACTGGGCGACGGCGTCCGAGCCGAGTGCCACCTGACCCTTGGCCTCGGCGCCGATCAGCGTGGTCCAGTCGGTGGTGCGCAGCTCGACCTTGATGCCGACGGCGGCGAGATCCCGCTGGAGGGCCTCGGCGATCGGCACCGGCAGTAGGTTGCCGCTGCCGCCGGTGGGCACGGTGACGGAGGTGCTGAAGCCGTTCGGGACGCCGGCCTCGGCGAGCAACTGCCGGGCCTTGGCGGGGTCGTAGGAGTAGACGTCGCCGGCGGGGTCGTAGGCGGCGGTGGCGCGCGGCGCGGTCTGGTAGGCGGGGTCGGCGGTGCCGTGCAGCAGCTTCTCGGCGATGGCCTTGCGGTCGATCGCGTAGTTGGCGGCCCTGCGGACCAGCGGGTTGTCCCAGGGGGCCTTCGAGGTGTCCAGGATCCAGTACCAGAGGTGGTCGTAGCTGTTGGTGGCGAGCTGGACGCCGTCGGCCTTGAGGCTGTCGATGTCGTCCGGGTTCGGGTACTCGATCCAGTTCACGCCGCCGGAGCGCAGGGCGGCGGTGCGGGCCGCGGCGTCCGGCAGGGCCTTGATCACGAGCCGGTCGAGCTTGGGGGCGCCGCGCCAGTAGCTCTTGTTGGCGGCCAGCTCGATCTGCTGGCCCTCGGTCTGCGAGACGAACGAGAAGGGGCCGGTGCCGACCGGGTGCCGGGCGAAGTCGGCCGAGCCGGACTTGCGGACGGCGGTGGGGCTCGCGATCAGGACGTGCGCGAGGTCCTCGGGGAAGTGGCCGTTGGGGTCCTTGGTGACCAGCTCGACGTGGTCGGCGTCGGTCTTGCGGTACGAGGCGATGTCGCCCGCGTACTCGGCGGCGGCGGCGCCGAGGGCGTCGGTGTACTCGGGGCTCTTCTTGTCGAGGTAGCGGGCCAGGTTGAAGACCACGGCGTCGGCGTCGAACGGGGTGCCGTCCTGGAACGTGACGCCCTTGCGGAGGGTGAAGGTCCACGTCCTGGCGTCGGCGGCGACCTGCCAGTCGGTGGCCAGGGCGCCGGTGACGACCGGCGGCTTGTCGGTGTCCTTGAGCAGTTCGTACCGGGTGAGGCCCTCGTAGAGCTGGAAGGAGACCAGCCGCTTGCCCTCGAAGCCGGCGCCGCCGATCACGGTGTCGGGGTTGGGGAGTTTGCCGGTGGCGCCGATGACCAGGGTGCCGCCGCGGCCGTCACCGCCGCCCGCCCCCGCGGAGCCGCCGCCGTCGGAGCCGGCACAGCCGGCCGCCGCCGCGAGCAGAACGGCGGCGGCCGGCAGCGCGACGGCTCTGGAGCGGATACGGCTGGTGCGCGTCATGGTGATCCCTCGTCGGTTCGGTGGTGCGGAGGTTCGGTGGTGCGGGGGTTCGGTGGTGCGGGGGTTCGGTGGTGCGGGGGTTGGGTGGTGCGGGGGTGTGTCGGTACGGAGTTTCGGCGGCGGGTCACGCGACGCCGGTGGCGGCCTCCAGCAGCGCCCGGGTGTACGGGTGCGCGGGGGAGTCCCAGAGCAGGCCGGCCGGGCCCTCCTCGACCACCCGGCCGTGCCGCAGCACCAGCACCCGGTGGGCGAGGTGCCGGACGACGGCGAGGTCGTGGGAGATGAACAGGTAGGCCAGGCCGGTGCGTTCCTGGAGGTCGGTCAGCAGGTCGAGCAGGCGGGCCTGCACGCTGCGGTCGAGGGCGGAGGTCGGTTCGTCGCAGACGACCAGGTCCGGTCCGGTGGCCAGGGCCCGGGCGACGGCCACCCGTTGGAGCTGCCCGCCGGACAGCTCCCGGGGGTAGCGGTCGGCGAGCGCGGGCTCCAGACCGACCTGGGTGAAGAGCCGGGCGACGGCGGCGGCGCGTTCGGCGCGCGGCGTGCCGTGCAGGCGCAGCGCGAAGGCGACCGCCTCCCCGGCGCGCAGGCTGGGGTTGAGCGACCCGCGCGGGTCCTGCGGCACGAACTGGAGGCGGCCCCGCAGCGTCCGGTCGGCGCGGCCGCGCAGCCGGTACGGATCGCGGCCGGCGAAGCGGACGCTGCCGGCGTCGGGGGCCAGCACTCCGAGGGCGAGCCGGGCCAGGGTGGACTTTCCCGAGCCGGACTCGCCGACCAGGCCGACGGTCTCGCCCGGCGCGACGGTGAGGCTGACGGCGTCCAGGGCGGTCCGGTCGCCGTAGCGCTTGGTGACGGCGTCGGCGACCAGGAGCGGGCCCGGGCGGGTGCGGTCTGCGGCGTTCATCGGCGGGCTCCCGGTTCGGCGGCCACCAGGGCGGCGGTGAAGGCGTGTTCCGGGTCGCCCAGCACCCGTTCGGCGGGCCCGAGTTCGACGACCCGGCCGGCCCGCATGACGGCCACGGTGCCGCCGATCCGGCGGGCCGCCGCGAGGTCGTGGGTGACCAGCAGCAGGGCGATGCCGCAGTCGGCGCGCAGGGTGGTGAACAGGTCGAGGATCCGCCCGCGGATCAGCGCGTCGAGCGCGGTGGTCGGTTCGTCGGCGATCAGCAGTTCCGGGCCGCAGCAGATCGCGACGGCGATGGCGGCGCGCTGGCGCAGGCCGCCGGAGAGCTCGTGCGGGTAGGCCCGGGCGACGCGTTCCGGATCCGGGATGCCGGCGGTGGCGAGCAGCTTCGGGACGGCCGCGCGGGCGGCCCGGCGGTCGGCGGCGATGCCGTGCCGCCGCAGCACCTCGGCGAGCTGGGGGCCGATCCGGCGCAGCGGGTCGAGCGAGGCGGTCGGGTCCTGCGGCACGTAGCCGATCCGCCGGCCGCGGACGTCGGCCAGTTCGCGTTCGCCGAGCGCCCGCAGGTCGGTCCCGGCGAGCCGGACGCCTCCGGTGACGGCGGCGCCGTGGCCCGGCAGCCCGAGCACGGTGCGGGCGACGGTGGTCTTGCCGCTGCCGGATTCGCCGAGCAGCACCAGGGAGCGGCCGGCGGGCAGGGCGAGGGAGACGTCGTCGACGGCCCGGACCCCGCCGGGGTACTCGACGGTCAGGCCGTCGATCTCCAGCAGCGCGTTCATGCGCCCACCCGCTTCGCGGCCCGGGGCCGGGCCGAGCCGTCGGCGGAGCGGTCGGCCGCCCGGCCGGTGGACCGGCTCGCGGCGGCGGGGGCGGCGTGCGCCAGCAGGGCGGCGGTGTCGCCGACGCGGGTGCGCAGCGTCTCGCCGAGGGTGTTGAAGACGACCGAGACGGCGAGGATGACCAGGGCCGGCAGGACCGCCACCCAGGGGTGGGTGAGCAGCGAGGGCCGCAGCTCCTCCAGCATCGCGCCCCACTCGGCGGTGGGCGGGGCGACCCCGAGCCCGAGGAAGGACAGGCCTGCGGCGTACATGATGGCCAGCCCAACCAGCGAGGACGCGTACACCAGGACCACCGGCGCCACCACCGGGGCGACCTGGCGCAGGACCAGCGACCCCCAGCCGGCGCCGCTGACCCGGGCGGCCACCAGGTATTCGGCGGCCCGGACGCGCCGGGTCTCGGTGAACGCGACCCGCGCCACCGCGGGGGTGAGCACCACCGACAGCGCGAGCACGGTCGCACCCAGGCCGGGCGTGAGCAGCGAGGCGATGGCGATCGCCAGCAGCACCCCGGGGAAGGCGTAGAGCACGTCCAGCAGGCGCAGCAGGGCCTGTTCGGTGATCCGGCCGCCGAGCCCGGCCACGACGCCGAGCAGGGTGCCGGCGACGGCGGCCACCGCGACGGGGACGAGCCCGCCGGTGAGCGAGGCGCGCCCGGCCCAGATCAGCCGGCTGAGCAGGTCGCGGCCCTGGCCGTCGGTGCCGAGCGGGTGGCCGGGGCTGCCCGGGTCGAGCAGCCGGTCCGCCAGCCGCCCGGCGGCCGGGTCGTACGGGGCGACCAGCGGCGCGGCGAGCGCGAGCAGGACCAGCAGCGCGGCCAGCGCGGCGGGGACGGTCAGGCCGAGGTTCGCTCGGGCGAGGACACGTGACGTCACATCAGTTCCTTACTCGCGGGTCGATCGCCGCGTGCGCCGCGTCCACGAGGATGTTGACGCCGACGAACGCGACCGCCACCACCAGCACCCCGCCCTGCACCAGGGGCAGGTCGCGGGAGGTGAGGGCGTCGTACAGCAGTCGGCCGACGCCGGGCCAGGCGAACAGGGTCTCCACGAAGATCACCCCTTCCAGGAGGTAGGCGAGTTGCAGGCCGCCGATGGTCAGCAGCGCCGGCGAGGCGTTGTGCACGCAGTGCCGCAGCACGGTGGCCGGGCGCAGGCCGCGGGCGCGCAGCGAGTCGGCCAGCTCGCCGGCCAGCACGCCCCCCAGCGCGGCCCGGAACACCCGGGCGGTGAGTCCGAGCGGGACGAGCGCGGCGGCCACGGCCGGCAGGACCAGGTGGCGGGCCAGGTCGGGCAGGCCGCCGGAGCCGAACACGTCGTGGGTGCCCCCGGCGGGCAGCCAGCGCAGGCCCACGGCGAAGACGGCGATCAGCAGCAGGGCCACCGAGTACTGCGGGGCGGAGACCGCGAGGGCGGACAGCGCGCCGGAGATCCGCCCGCCGGGGCCGCGCGGGCGCAGCGCGCCGACGGCGCCGAGCGCCACCCCGCCGACCAGCACCAGCAGGAAGGCGGCCGCGGTCAGGGTCAGGGTCTGGCCGAGCGCCGGGAGCAGCAGGTCGGCGACCGGGCGCTGGCCGGAGACGGAGGTGCCGAGGTCGCCGGTGAGCGCGTGCCAGAGCCAGGAGGCGTAGCGGACGGGCAACGGCTGGTCCAGGCCGAGCCGTTCGGAGAGCTCGCGGCGGGCCTCGGGCGGTGCGCCCGGCCCGAGGAAGAGGGCCACCGGATCGCCGGGGACGAGCGTGACGGTCGCGAAGACGACGGCGGTGACGCCGAGCAGGGTCGGTACGGCCAGCAGGAGGCGGCGCAGCAGGAAGCGGGTCACCCGGCCCTCCGTGGCGTGGCGCCGGACTGGCCGGCGGCGGGCCGGTTGGGCGGGGCGGGCATGGGGCTGGTGGTCCTTCCGGGAGGGGCGGTTCGGGAGCGGGTCGGGACGGTCGCGGCGGTCACCGGCAGTCACCGGCGGCGTCCGGGGTGCCGGTGCGCCGGACCGGGGCCGTGGGACGGGCCGTTCGCCGGGGGCGGATGCCGCGTCCGGGCGGGATCGGGTGCCGGAGCACGGGTCGGGCGGTCCGTGGGACGGGGGACGTCGGTGCCGCTCCGGCAGCTGCGGCCGCTTGGAGGAGCGTTGCGGACCGGTGGCCCGGACAGCCAGTCAGCACTTGATGCTGTTACTCCTGGTCACAGCATCCGGAGTGTCAGGACCGCTACTGCCCAGGGTGCTGAGCCACGGTTCCGTCCTTGACCTGCACAAGGAACCGGACCTAGGGTTCCCCGCATGGCTATTCGGCGGACCGACATCACCCTGGTCGGGATCGGCGGCTCGTGGCACCGACGGTGTTTCGACGAGCTCTGTCGCCCGCGCGCTGCGCGCTGACCGCCCCCGTTCCCAGCCGCTGCGGTCGGCGCCCCTTCCCAGTCCCGGATTCCGCGGCCGACGCCCGTGCGCGTCCTCGACGGATCCTCGCCGCAGCACCCGTGCCCACCGGCCCGGCCCGCCACCAGCAAGGGGACCGTATCGCCATGTCGTACCTCAGACGCCCTGCCTCCGCCCCCGGGGGTGCGCGATGGCAGCAGTGAGCAAGCTCGCCGCCCCGGCCGGCCCGCGCGGCCGCCGGCTTCCCGCCCGACGCGGCGCCTGTGGCGGCGCCACCCTGGTGGACGCCCCCGCCGCGGGCGCGCCGCCGGTGCGCGCCGCACCCCCGGCGCAGGCCGAGATCGACAACCCGCTCGACCTGATCGCCGGTCACCAGCTGCTGGCGGAGACGGTGACGCCGCCACCCCCGGCGGGGCCGACCGCCACCGGGTGCGGGTGCGGCCATCCGATGTGCGTGGAGGAGGACCGCGACCGCACGGCCGACGCCCGGGTGTTCCTGGTCGAGCGGCACTCGGTGGCCAGCGCCGGGCTGCGCAGCGTGCTGACGACCGTGCCCGGACTGGCCGTGGTCGGGTCCACCGGCGACCCGCTGCGCGCGGTGGCCGCCGTGCGCCGGGTCGCCCCCGACGTCATCCTGCTCGGCCGGGGCGCGAGCCTGGAGGCCGACCTCGCCGTCGTGGTGGCGCTGCGCGGCCCGGACGCGGCGCCCGACGCCCGGGTGCTGCTGCTGCGCCGGGCCGAGTCGACCGCCGAGGCGAGCCGGATGCTGCTGGCCGGGGCCAGCGGCTGCTTCCCGCTCGACCTGGCCGAGGACCGGATCATCAGCGCCGTCCAACTCGCGGCGGCGGGCGGGTCGGTGTTCCTGCCGGCGCCGCCGCCGGCCCGCTCCCATGCGGCGGTGCCCCCGCAGCACGTCGGCGAACTGCCGCCGCAGCACGCCGGGCTGACGGAGCGTGAGCGCGAGGTGCTGGTCCAGCTCGGGCTCGGACTGAGCAACGCCGAGATCGGGCGGGAGCTCGCCCTGGCCGAGGCGACCGTGAAGAAGCACCTCACCCAGGCCATGCGCAAGATCGGGCAACCCGACCGGCTGCGCGCCGCGCTCTACGCCCACCGGCACGGCCTCGCCGGGTAGTTCGTCTCGGTACATCTTCGTCGCCACCCTCCGGAGGGCGGGCCCCGCAGCGCGCGGGGCCCGCCCTCCGTCGTGTTCCGGCCGCCTCCCGCGGGTGACCTTCGGAGCATGCGCGAGGCGACGATCGGCGCCCTGAGCGGCGCCGTTCGGGGCTACCGGGGCGCCTGGCCCGCTCCGTAGCGTGGCGGGAAACGACCACCACACGAGACGGTCCGAAGGATCGTCCAGCCGAAGGGAGATGGCCCGATGGGGGGTGTGTCCGACAGGACCGGGGGCCCGACCGGTTCCGCCGGTGCGGCGGGTGCCGACGCCGGCCCGCGCACGGCGGTGCTGGCCGCCGCGAGCCACCGGAGCCCCGGCGCGGAGCAGCCGAGGTCCCCGTACCGCGCGATGTCGGACGCCGAGCGGTCCGCGCTCTGGCGCCAGCGGCTGCACGAGGCCGAGGCGGGCCTGACGCGGTACCTGGTGTCGCGCGGGAACGGGCTGCACCTGACCGACTGGTTCGTGCTGCAGTCCGAGCTCTTCGCCGACCTCCCCGCGCCGGACGCCCCGGCCCCGGAGTGGCAGCGGGTGTTCTTCCGCGACCAGGCGCTGATGGAACGTTTCCTCGTGCGCCGCTACGGCGAGGAGGGGCTGGGGGACTGGGCCCGGTCCAACGCCGAGGTGCACCGCGAGGTCGAACCCGACCACGGCCGGGGCGCCGCCGACCCGATCCACCGGATCGCCCGGCAGGCCGAACTGTACGGCTCGGAGTACGAGTTCGACGACGAGGACCCGCCCGGCGCCGAGCACGCGGCGCTCACCATCACGCACTGTGCGATCTGGGACTACCGCGAGAAGGCCCGCCGCTCGGGCGTCCAGCTGACCCTCGCCTCGCCCTGCACCTACTGCACCGAGGCGCTGTCCGCCAACATCCGCGCCAAGGGCTACCGGCCCGCGCACCGCCTGACCAACGGCCCGACCGGCCACGGCTGCCGCTGGGAGTCGAGCGCCGCGGCCGGGCCCGCCGCCAACGACGAACCGGGGGAGTCCTGAGATGTGCGGTGTCACCGGCTGGATCGACTGGGACACCGACCTGCGCCACCAGGCGCGGACGGTCCGGGAGATGACCGCCACCCTGGCCTGCCGCGGCCCGGACGCGGACGGCGTCTGGCTCTCCCGGCACGCCGCGTTCGGCCACCGCCGGCTGTCCGTGATCGACCTGGACGGCGGGGCCCAGCCGCTCGCCGACCGACCGTGGCCCGACGCCGGCGCCGTCCTGTGCTACAACGGGGAGCTCTACAACCACCGCGAGCTGCGCGCGCAGCTGGAGGCCCTCGGGCACGTCTTCCGGAGCCGCTCGGACACCGAGGTGGTCCTGCGGGCCCACCTCCAGTGGGGCAAGGACGCGCCGACCAGGTTCAACGGCATCTTCGCCTACGCCCTGTGGGACGCCGCGCGCGAGGAACTGCTGCTGGTCCGCGACCACCTCGGGATCAAGCCGCTGTACTGGCACGCCCACGCCACCGGGGTGCTGTTCGGCTCCGAGCCCAAGGCGGTGCTCGCGAACCCGCTGTTCCGCGCCGAACTGGACGCCGAGGGCATCGCCGAACTGTTCGCGCTGCCCGCCGCGCCGAGCGCCGGCCACGGGCTGTTCCGCGGGCTGCACGAAGTCCGGCCCGGCCACCTGGTGGTCGTCGGCCGCGGCGCCACCCGCGAACTCCGCTACTGGCGGCTGGAGTCGGCCGAGCACCGGGACGACGCCGCGACCACCCGCGGCACCGTCCGGGACCTGCTCGCCGACGCCGTCGAACGGCAGCTGATCAGCGACGTGCCGCTGTGCACCCTGCTCTCCGGCGGCGTCGACTCCAGCGCCGTCACCGCGCTGGCCGCGGCCGCCCGCGAACGGGCCGGCCACGGGAAGATCGCCAGCTTCTCGGTGGACTTCCCCGGCAGCACCGACCGCACCCCGGACGCCTGGCGGACCACCCTCGACGCCCCGTACGTGCAGGCCGCCGCCGAGCACATCGGCACCCTGCACACCACCGTCCTGGTGCCCGACGACGACCTGCTGGACGCCCGGGACGCCGTCCTGCGCGCCCGGGACCGGCCCGGCTGGGGCGAGATGGACGCCTCGCTGCACCTGCTCTTCCGCGAGGTGCGGCGGCGCTCCACGGTCGCGCTCTCCGGCGAGGCCGCGGACGAGATCTTCGGCGGCTACCCGTACTTCCACGACGCGCGGGCCGTCGCCGCGCCCACCTTCCCGTGGCTGCACGGCAAGGCCGTGCCGGCGGACCTGCTGCGCCCGGACGTCCGGGCCGAGGTGCGCCCCGAGGAGTACACCGCCGCCGCCTACCACCGCTCGCTCGGCGAGGTGTCGCGCCTGCCCGGCGAGTCGGCCGCCGACGCGCGGATCCGCGAGGTCTTCCACCTCGCGCTCACCCGCTGGCTCCCCCCGCTGCTGGACCGGGTGGACCGGGTGTCGATGTCGGTCGGCCTGGAGGTACGGGTGCCGTTCTGCGACCACCGCCTGGTGGAGTACCTCTGGAACGTCCCGTGGGCGCTCAAGGCGCCGGACGGGCGGGCCAAGGGCCTGTTCCGGGACGCCGTCCGGGACCTCCTCCCGCCGCAGGTCACCGACCGGCCCAAGAGCGGCTACCCGTCCACCCCGGCCGTCCGCTACACCGAGGTGCTCACCGCCCGGGCGCACGAGCTGCTGGCCGACCCGAACGCGCCGGTCTTCGAGCTGGTGGACCGCGAGCTGGTCCGCCGGCTGCTCGCCGAGGGCCGCCCGCTGCCCAGCCCGCGCACCGCGCCGAACCCGGTCGGCGGCCTCGACCACCTGGTCCAGGTCGACGAGTGGCTACGCGCCTACCGGGTGGGGCTGCGATGAGCGGCCCCGCGGCGGCCGTGACCACGGCGAAGGCCACCGAGGAGGCCTTCCGGGCCGCCTCCCGAGGCTGGACCACCGGGGTCGCGGTGGTCACCACCCGCGCGGACGAGGAGGTCTTCGCCAAGACGGTCTCCTCCTTCAGCACCCTCTCCCTCGACCCGCTGCTGGTCACCGTCGCGGTCAGCCGCCACAGCCCGCTCGTGGCCGCGGCCCGCACCGCCGGACGGTTCGGCCTCTCGGTCCTGACGGACGGCCAGTCGGCGGTGGCCCGGCGCTTCGCCACCCCCGGGGCCGGGCGCGCGCTCGGCGGCTTCACCGCGGTGCCGATGCGGACGGCCGTCACCGGCGCCCCGCTCGTCGACGACGCCCTGGCCTGGTTCGACTGCCGGTTGCACGCCACCCTGCCCGGCGGCGACCACACCATCCTGGTCGGCCGGGTCGCCGCCGCGGACCGCGGCGACGGCGACCCGCTGCTCTACCACGACGGCCGGTACCGCGTGATCGACCCGAAACCCCTGAACCCTTGAACCCTTGACATCAAACGGAGTTGGCGCATGACACTGCTGGGCACCATCACCGGCCGCGGCGCACCCGCCACCGCCCGCGGCCTGCTGACCGGCGACCGGTACCGGGCCGAACTGGACGACGGCCGCGAGCTCTACCTCGACGGCAAGCGCATCGCGAACCCCGCCGAGCACCCCGCGTTCCGCCCGGCCGTGGACGAACTGGCCCGCCTGATCGACCTCCAGCACGACCCCGCCCACCGCGACCTGCTCACCTGGGAGGACCCGGACAGCGGCCTGCGGCTCGCCCGCGCCTACCAGCCCCCGCGCACCCTGGAGGACCTGCGGCTCCAGCGCCGCAGCGCCGAGCTGTGGCACGCCGAGGCACTGGGGCAGCAGGGCCGCTCACCCGCCTTCATGGCCTCGATCGCCGTCGGCGTCTACGACTTCCGGCACCGGCTGGCCGGGGCCGACCCGCGCTTCGGCGCCAACGCCGAGGCGTGGTACCGGCATTGCGCGAGCAACGACCTCGTCCTCTCGCACGCCCTCGGCGACCCGCAGATCGACCGCTCCGCCAACCCGCTGGACGACCCGGACCTCGCCCTGCGCGTCGTGGAGGAGAACGACCGGGGCATCGTGGTGCGCGGCGCCAAGCAGCTCACCACGCTCGCCCCGATCGCCCACGAGGTGCTGGTCTACCTCTCGGCGTCGTTCACCGAGGGCCGCGGCGAGCAGTTCGTGACCTGGTTCGCCCTGCCGCTCAACACCCCCGGCCTGATCACCCTCGCCCGCGAACCGCTCGGCAGCGCCTCCTGGGGGCACGCCCACCCGCTCGGCGCGCGGTTCGACGAGCAGGACGCGATGCTCTTCTTCGACGACGTCCTGGTGCCCTGGGACCGCGTCTTCCTGCTGCGCGACGCGAACCTGGCGCGCACCGGCCTCGGCCGGATCAACGCCTGGAGCGCCTACGTCGGCCACATCCGCTACCGCGAGCGGCTGCGGACCCTGCTGGCCGGCGCCACCCTGGTCGCCGAGTCGATCGGCGTGGACGGCTTCCGCAACATCCAGGAGGACCTGGGCCGCCTCGCCGGGTACGCCGAACTGACCGAGTACTTCCTCGACGCCGCCGAGGCGCGCGGCGGCCTCACCGACGGCGGACTGTTCGCCCCCGGCGACACGGCGGCCTCCCGGGTCTGGTCGGCCGAGGTGGCCGGCAGCGCGGTCGAGATCGTCCGCAGGATCGGCGCCTCCGGGCTGCTCATCCAGCCCACCGCCGGGGACCTCGCCAACCCCCGGCTGCGCCCGCACCTGGACCGCTACATGCGCGGCCGGGACATCGACGCCGAACGCAAGGCCCGGCTCTTCCGGATCGCCTGGGAGCTGACCGGCGACGGCTTCGGCCAGCGCCAGGACCTCTACGAGTACGTGCACCGGGGCGACCTGGCCCGCAACCGGATCAACCTCTTCAAGCGGTACGACCAGAGCGCCGCCCGCGAACGGCTGCTGCACCTGGTCGACCAGGGCGTCGCGGAGCAGCCCGCCGCCGCGGCGCAGCCGGCTGCCGACCGGCCGGCTGCCGACCGGCCGCCGACCGACCGGCCGCCGACCGAGCAGCCGCCGACCGACCAGCCGCCGACCGAGCAGTCGTCCACCGTGGAGGAGAACCAGCCGTGAGCACGTCCGCCGTCGAGATCCAGGCCCGTACCCTCGCGGGGTACGCCGACGCCAGCCGGCTGCGCCAGGTCCAGGACCGGGACTGGGTGCTCGACCAGGTCACCGGAGCCCCCGAGTCCCTGATCGACCTCGGCAGCGGGATCGGCCAGCTGCTCCAGGAGGCCCTGGAGCGCTTCCCCTCCCTGCGGCGCGCCGTCGGCCTGGAACGCTCCGAGCACCGCATCGCCGAGGCCGCCGCCCGGCTCCAGCCCTACGGCGAGCGGGTCGCCCTGCACCGGGCCGACCTCACCGTGCCCGAGCCGCTGCCGTTCCGGGCCGACGTGATCACCCAGACCTCGGTGCTGCACTGGCTGTACCCGGACGAGGAACGGATCTTCGCCTGGGCCGCCGCCCACCTCGCCCCCGGCGGCCGCTTCCTGCTCACCACCTACCACCCGGCCCGGGACGAGCGCGGCCTCGGCGGCGAGGACGAGCTGGTCCGCGACGCCCTGGTCGCCCTCGGCACCCCGTACGACGACGTGCCCGGCGTGCTGGAACGCGCCGGGGTGCTGCCGATCGCGACCCGGACCAGGACCGTCGACGAGCTCGCGGCGGTGGTGGGCCCGCACCTCGCGGTGGCCGGCCACCTGGAGCGCGACGCCGTGGTCACCGTCGACGGCGCCGCCCAGTACGAGCACTTCCACGCCGCCACCTTCGGCGACTACTACAGCCGTGCGGTGCCGGCGCAGCAGCGGCCCGCCTTCTTCCGGGCCGTCGGCGAGAGCGCCTGGCGCCGGCAGCAGGAGCGCGGCCACGTCAGCCACATGCCCGTCCGGCTGTGGCAGCTGACGTCTCGTTAACAACATGTGTAGCCCGCCGCTCACCCCTGGGGTGGGCGGCGGGCTGCGTCTACGCTGGTGGCAGCCCACACCCCCGCATTCGACGGCACCGACCAGGGCCGAGGAGCCAACCGTGTCAACTCCCCCCGCAGGCAGGGAACTCGGCGCCTTCCTGCGCGCCCATCGCGAGCTCCTCAAGCCCTCCGACGTCGGCCTCACCGCCACCACCCGGCGCCGCACCCCCGGTCTGCGCCGGGAGGAGGTCGCCTCCCTCTCCGGCGTCGGCCTGGCCTGGTACACCTGGGTCGAGCAGGGGCGGGTCACCGCCTCCCGGCAGGTGCTGGAGGCGATCGCCCGGGTGCTGCGGCTGGACGCGGCCGGGCTGCGGCACGCCATGCGCCTGGCCGGCTACCACGAGCCGACGGCGGCCGCCGCCTCGGAGGACGGCGCCGACCGGCTCGCCGAGGCCATCCGGCCGGTCCTGGACTCCTGGCCCACCAGCCCGGCCGTCCTGCTCGACCGGCACTTCGACCTGCTCGGCTGGAACGCCGCCTGGGTCGCGCTCTGGGGCTCGCCCGAGTTCGTCCCCGCGGACCGGCGCAACCTGATGTGGGTGATGGCCGCCGACCACCGGGTGCGGGCCGTGTTCCGCGACTGGGAGCCGCTCGCCATGAACGTCTTCCAGCAGTTCCGGGCGCAGGCCGGCCCCGCCCTGGCCGATCCGCGCACCGGCGAGGTCTACCGGCACCTGGACGAGGACGCGCCCGAGTTCCGGCACTGGTGGGGGTGCCACTCGGTGGCGGAGCTGACCGTCCGCACCGTCACCGTCGAGCCGGCCGGGCTCGGCCCGGTGCGGCTGACGCTGTCCTCCTTCCACCCGGTGGACGACCCGACCGCGACGGTGCTGCTGTTCACCCCGCACGGCGCCGCCGACCGGGCGCGGATGACCGAACTGGTCGATCATCCGTTGCGCGCGGTCGGCGGCGTGGAGGGGGAACGCCGGGTCGGCTGAGCCGCCGGCCCTGCCGGGCATCCCGGCCGTTCCGGCGGGGCCTCAGGCGCCCGACGCGGTGGACCGGCGCAGGCCGAGGCTGACCGCCAGCGCGCCCAGGGCGGCCACCAGCGCGAGCCCGGTGCCGATCAGCAGGGTGCCGTCCGCGACGTTGCCGAAGGTGCCGATCGCCCAGGCGCCGAGGCCGGTGCCCGCGTACATGGTCGAGGTCAGCCACGCGCTGGAGGTCGCCCGCAGCTCCGGGGCGATGGTGCCGGCCAGCGTCTGCTGGTCCGTCACGAAGCCGCCGGAGGCCAGGAACCACACCACCACGCCGGCCAGGGCGAGGACCAGACCGGGCCCCTTGGCCGCCAGCGCGACGCCCGCCGCCAGCAGCACGCCCCACAGCGGCAGCATCGGCAGGTCGGAGCGCCCGGCGGTCCTGGCCCGGTCCCCGAGCCGGCCGCCCAGCAGCGAGCCGACCAGGCTGCCCGCACCGACCAGCACGCCCACCAGGCCCAGGGCCTGCACCGACAGGTCGAAGCGCTGCACCAGCACCGCGCCGAGGAAGGTGTAGGCGCCCAGGTTGGCCGTGTTGAACACCGTGTTGACCAGCAGGGCGCGGCGCAGCGTCGGGTCGGCCCAGCCCGCCAGGATCGCCCGGACCGCCCCCACCTGCGGCGCGGCCGCCTGAGCCGAACGGCGCTGGACCTGGCTCAGCAGCAGCGGGACGGCCGCCGCGGTGCCGATGGTCAGCGCCCAGAACGCCGACCGCCAGCCGGCCAGTCCGGCGAGGAAGCCGCCGAGCGGCACGCCGATCACCTGGCCGCAGGAGAACAGCGCCATGCCCAGGCCGAGGGCCCGGCCGCGCACCGCATCCGGCGCGGTCTCGGCGATGTGCGCCCAGATCGCCGGCCCGGCCGCGGCCGCCGCCAGCCCGGCCACCGCGCGGGAGACGACCAGCAGCGTCAGCCCGGTGGAGAGGGCGGCCGCCGCGTTGGACACGACGAACAGCACGGTGCCCGCCACCAGGGTGCGGCGGCGGCCGAACCGGTCGCTCAGCAGCCCGAGGAAGGGCGCCGCGACGGCGTACACCAGCACGTAGGCGGTGACGCTGGAGGCGGCGGCCGCCTCGGTGGTGTGCACCGAGTCCGCGATGGTCGGCAGCAGCGGCGACACCAGGAAGGTCTCCGTGCCGAACAGGAACAGCAGGAGGAACACTCCCGCGTAGCGCCACCGTTCGAAGGCCTGGGCCGGCGCCAGGGGCGGGACGTCCTCGGCCTGTTCGGGTCGGGGCGGGTCGGAGATGCTGCTCACAGCGATCACCACCTTGTCGTGCGAGGGAGCGGCCGGGCCTTCGGACGGCAGGCGGAAGCGGCCGCGACGGGAGGGCAGGAGTCCGATGCGGCCATCCTGCGGACGGCCCCCGCGGCCAGCCAGACAGGCGGTCATCCTGTGACCCCAGGTCACAGGCTGCCGCCCTGGCCTGGCCGGTGACACGGTCGGTGACGCGGCCTGCCGGTGGTTTGTCGGTGGCCTGTCGGCGGTCTGGCGGTCGCTCGCCGGTCGTGTCAGCGTCCTGTGAGCGACCTGTCGGCCGCCGTGGCGAGACTGGCGGCACGACATCGACTCACGGGAGGTCCACCATGTCGAGCACCACGTCGAACAGCACCCGACCGCACCACTCGCGCACCACCTCGGTCCTGATCTCCGGCGCGGGGATCGCCGGCACCGCCCTCGCCTACTGGCTGGAGCGCTACGGCTTCCGCGTCACGGTCGTCGAGCGCGCCCCGGAACTGCGGGGCGGCGGACAGGCGGTGGACGTGCGGGGCAACGCCCTGGAGATCATCGACCGGATGGGCCTCCTGGAGGAGGTCCGGGCCCGCCGGACCGGACTGCGCGGCATGTCCCTCGTCGACGCGGACGGCCGCGAGCTCAAGCGCACCACCGAGTGGACGGCCACCGGGGGCGCCGTGGACGGCCCCGACGTGGAGATCCTGCGCGACGAACTGGCCGCCCTGCTGGCGGGGGCGGCCCGGCCCGGCGTCCGGTACCGCTTCGGCGAGTCGATCGACACCCTCGTGCAGCACGAGGAGGGCGTCCAGGTCCGCTTCACCAGCGGCGACGAGCAGTCCTTCGACCTCGTCGTGGGCGCCGACGGCCTGCACTCGAACACCCGCCGCCTGGTCTTCGGCCCCGAGGCCGACTACCTGCACCCGACCAGCATCTACATCGCCGGCTGGAGCGCCCCCAACCACCTCGGCCTCGACCGCTGGGAGGTCATCCACCAGCCCAACGGCCAGGCCGCCTGGGGCTGCATGGCGATGACCGTCCGGGACAACAGCGAGCTGCGCGTCTTCGCCGTCTTCATGTCCGACGAGCCGGTCGAGGACCTGCTGCCGCGCGACCTCGCGGAGCAGCGGCGGCTGGTGGCCGAGCGCTGCGCCGGGCTGCGCTGGGAGGTGCCGCAGTTCCTCAAGTCCCTGGGGGAGGGGGACGCCTTCCACTACGACGTGGTCGCGCAGATCCGGATGGACCGCTGGTCGCAGGGCCGGGTCGCGCTGCTCGGCGACGCCGGGTACTGCTGCTCCCCGGCCACCGGCCAGGGCACCAGCGTGGCCCTGACCGCCGCCTATGTGCTGGCCGGGGAACTGCACGCGTCCGACGGCGACCACGAGGCCGCCTACCAGGCCTACGAGCAGCGGCTGCGCGGGCATGTGGCGGCCAATCAGGCCATCCTCGACCACACCAGGGGCCGGTTCGAGACCACGGAGGCGGACCCCGAGGGGGTGGAGGGCTTCGACCGGCCCGGCCCCGAGCTGGACGAGGCCTTCCGCGCGGCCACGGTCTTCGATCTGGTCGACTACTGACGGCCCCCGTCGCCGCCGTCGCCCCGCAGGTGGTCGCGATCACCGGGGAAGTGAGGCTAGGCTAACCAAACTTGATGGATGGCCGAGGGTGAGGGCGGTGCCGGGGATGCACAGTCAGGGTGAGCCGGGGCGGGCGCGGACACGGGACGGCCGGGAGCTGTTCTACATGCGGCGGCCGGGGCCCGGCGGCGAGGGCGCGCCGACGGTCGTGCCGACGGTCGTGCTGGAGGGCGGGCTCGCCTCCAGCCGCTCGTACTGGGCGCCGGTGCAGCTCCGGCTGGACGGGGTCGCGGCGACGGTGGCGTACGACCGCAGCGGGCTCGGCCGCAGCGCGCCGGACCCGGCGCCGCGCCCGCTGAGTCGGCTCGCCGAGGACCTCGGCGACCTGCTCGACCACCTCGGCGGCCTCGGCCACGGGCCGTTCGTCCTGGTCGGGCACAGCTGGGGCGGGCCGATCGTCCGGCTCGCCGCGGCGGCCCGCCCCGAGCGGATCGCGGGCCTGGTGCTGGCCGACCCGACGGACGAGTCCTGCGACCTGGTGTTCGCGCCCTCGGTGCGCCGCCAGGAGCGGATCGGGCAGGCCGTCAGCATGCTGCTGGCCCGCACCGGCCTGCTGGCCCGGGCCTTCCGCCCGATGCTCGACGCCCTGCCGGCGGACGCCGCGGCCGAGATGCGCGAGGAGGGCTTCACCGTCTCCACCATTCGCACCCGGGGAGCCGAACTCGGCTCCGTCGTAGCGGACTTGACCGCCATGAAGGAGAATCCGCCGGCCCTCGGCGGCATCCCGCTCACGGTGGTCTCGGCCGTCCGGACCTCGGCCGGCATGGGTCCGAAGGTCCGGGAGGCCGTGAACGCCTCGCACGCCCACCGCGTCGGCCGGGCCGAGGTCGGCTGCCACGTACTGGCGGCCGACGCCGACCACATGGTGCCGACCAGCGACCCCGACGCCCTGGCGCGCGAGATCCGCCGGATCGTCGAGGGCCGCCCGCCCGCTTAGCTGGGGGTCTGATGAGGATCTTGAAAACGTGCCCGGCTTGCACCAGTTCGCCCCGATTGACATTTACCGGCAATCTGGGGTGAATCGGTCAGCCGAAGCAAGATCTTCAAGAGCCTTCTCGATGTCGGAAGGATGCTTCGTGGAGTTCGCCGCGACCACCGAGGTCTGACCAACCTCCGCTGTTCGACGGAACAGCGGTCAGCAGGTCTCGCGCACCATGGCCGTCATCCGCTCGGCGTGGTCGAAGGACATGGTGGGCCCGATCGGGGAGTAGCCCCAACTCTCGTACAACGCCTGCACCTTCGGGTGGTCGGTATCCACCAGGAGAGTGGCCCGCCGCTCCGGCCGGCCGGCGAGCAGTCCCTCGTGGATGCGCGCTGCCACGCCCCGCCCGCGCCACTGCGGGCTGACCACGAGGTCGGCGAGGGCGAAGGTCCGCAGGCCGGTCTCCTCGGTGAAGGCGGGGTCGGGCGGCGTCAGGAGGCAGCGCCACCAGGAGGTGCCGGGGGCCAGCGCCGCGCCGTGCGCGAAGCCGACCGGCACCTCTCCGTCGTAGCCGATGACGCACTCCCAACCCGCCTCCTGTGTCCAGGATTCGAGGAGCCAGGAGAAGCGGGCGCGCGGGTCGGGGCAGTTCGGGAACGCCGTCGGCGGGTGGCCGGCGTCGTGGAGGTCGAGCACGGTCCCGTGGATCCCGGCGGCGGAGTCGGGGCCGTAGCGGCGCAGCGTGATCGACACGGTTCAGGCGCTCCTTCCGGCCCCGGCCCCGACGGTGGCGAGTTGGATCAGGCTGCCCTGACCCTGGCCAGCACCGCGTCGTAGGACACCTCGGCGGCCTCGGTGGCCTGGATCTCGGTGCCGATCCCGACGAACTTCTTCCGGAGGGCGTCCTTCGCGCTGGTGGCGATCATCCGCCGCTGGACCTTGGCCCCCTCGGGCGTCCAGAGGAAGAAGAGGATCCTGTTGCGCTCCTCGCCGTCGGCCTTCGTGTAGTTGAAGTCGTACACCGCGTACCGGCATTCATCCTTGGGGAACTGGTCGGCGAAGCTCTTGTAGTCCGACTCCGTTCCGGTGCTCACCAGGATGACCTGCTTGAGATCAGCGCTCAGGCCGAAGAACGCGTAGCGGTACTTCTTGCCCAGCTTGAGTTCCTGGTAGACCTCGACGCACTTGTCGTCGATGCTGACGCCACTGGACATGTCGCAACTCCTCACGTCACCGGCGGGCCGAAGTGCCGCCGACCCCGGACAGACTGCCCAATCCCGCCGCTGCCACGCTCCGGTGACACGCTCGTTTTCCGGCCCATCCCGGTACTCACCTGTACTCGAACGCTTTTGCCGACAAGGCGACATGTGTGCGATCGAGGTCGCCCAACGCATCCTGGCCATGGCCGCGGGCAGCTGGCACAACAACAAGATCGGCGCACCAGTCACCCGCTCGCTGACCACATCGGATCTACTCGCCTAAGGATTGACTGACCGTCAGGTCTTGATGATCTCCAGACTGGCGACAGTGCCCGGAACGCCGCCGGGGTAGGTGTTGCCGCCGAGGTAGAAGGTGTGGCCGTCCGGGCCGAGCGCCAGGCCGGTGGCGAGTTCCACCTGCTGCGGGTTCACGGTCTCGGCGGGGACGAGCGCGTGGGCCTCGGTGTCGTAGGAAAGGATCGCGCTGTTGTAGTGGTAGCCGGGAGGGGTGGGCCCGCCCGGGGTGACGAAGACGGTCGACTTGGAGACGAAGTACAGGCGGCCCCCGTCCAGGCTGACGACCGGGAAGCCGAGGTTGGTGTTGCCCGGTGCGAAGTGGAAGTTCTCGGTGACGGTGTCGGTCTCGGTGTCGACGAGGTAATCGCTCTCGTAGCCGCCGATGCCGTACAGCGTGCTGCCGTCGGGGCTGAGCACCGCACCGCCGGAGGCGCCGTGCCCGGCGGTGAAGGTGCGGACGGTGGTGAGCGAGGTGGGCGTGGCGGCCAGGTGGACCAGGCCGGCTCCGGTGGTGACGTACAGGTCCTGGCCGTTGGGGCGCAGGACGATCGAACCGACGCTGAAGTCGGTGACGCCGACGGAGGCGGTGAAGGCGCCGGCGGCGTTCGAGTACGCGAGGACCCGGGCGGGCTGGAAGCCCCAGCGCTGCCGTGGCCCGTTCTGGGCCAGATAGACGCCGGCGCCGTCCGGGCTGACCACGAGGGAACTCGGCGAGCCGTCCATGTACCCGTCGGGGTGCGGCTGGACCGGGAGCGGGACGTCGGCGGCCACCGTGTCGCTGTCGGTGTCGATGGTGACCAGGTGCTGCGCCCCCACGGTCGCGTACAGCCGCGTGCCGTCGGGGCTCATCGCCAGCGCGCCGACGAAGGAGTTCGCGTCGGTGGAAAGGGTGAGTCGGGCGGTGATCGCGCCGGTCCGGGTGTCGACGACCTTGACCGCGGGCGTGCCGCGGGGGTCGTCGGTCACCCCGACGTAGGCCTTCGTGCCGTCCGGGGTGACGGCGGTCGTCGGGTACGCGTACCCCACTGGGACGACCTGGGGGGCCGTGGCGGTGGCGGGCTGTGCGGTGGCCGTCCCGGTCCCGGCGGTCAGCAGCAGGCCGACCGATGCGGCGGTGCCCAGCCAACGGGCCCTTGCCATGAGCGACTTCACAATATCCTCCCCTGTGACACACGATGCGTCCGCATCGGCGGGAGCCAGAGTATGGGGCGGGGAAGGCGAGTCGGGTGCCAATGACGCAGTCGACCATTCGGGGTAGACACCGCGCCGCCCATGCCTACGGCACATGACGGTGCGCGTGACGGGCCATCCGGCGTGGCGGCGTACGGCGGGGAGCGTGGCGGCCCGCCCGGGCCCTGGCCGGGGCCCGGGCGGGCCGGGGCGTCAGCGGCGCAGGGCGCCGTACCGGGAGGCATAGGTCGTCAGGCCGTCCGCCGTGTCCCCGGCCCAGCCCACGTATCCGTCGGGGCGGATGAGGAACACGCCGGTGCCGTAGGCCTCGTAGTCCGGGATGCGGACCACCGGGCAGGCGGCCCGCGGGAGCGGGGACTCGGTCCCGACCGCCAGCAGGGTCCAGTGCGGTCCGCGGAAGGCGTCGAAGAGCCGGACGCCGCCCCGGCGCCCGTCCGGTGCGCGGTCCCCGGCCCGCAGGGCGCCCTCCGGCAGGGTCGGGCGGGTCTCCTCGGCCAGCGACGACTCCCGGTAGCCGAGGCCGAGTTGCTGGGTCGCCCGGCCCCGGCGGGCCTCGCCGTGGTGGACCCGGGTCGACAGGTCCAGCATCGCCGCCGCAGTGGGGCGGCGCTCCTCCTCGTAGGTGTCGAGCAGGGCGTCCGGGGCCGCGCCGCCGAGCACGGCCGCCAGCTTCCAGCCCAGGTTGTAGGCGTCCTGGACGCTGGTGTTGAGGCCCTGCCCGCCGGCGGGGGAGTGTACGTGCGCGGCGTCGCCCGCGAGGAACACCCGGCCCGTGCGGAAGCGGTCGGCCAGGGCCGCCCGAGGCCGGAACTCGGAGGCCCACCGCACCCCGGTGACCTGCTCGGCGGCCAGGTGCGAGCGGGCGGCGACCACGTCGCGGATGCCGTCCAGGGACGCGTCGACGGCCGTGCCCTGCGGGTACTGCGCCACGAGCTGGAACTCGTCCGTGCCGGGCAGCGGGCACAGGGCCAGCAGGCCGCCGAGCGGTCCGCGCCCGGCGGCGCCGTCGCGAGGCGGGAAGACGTGCCAGTGGTCGCGGTCGAGGCCGGTGACCAGGACGTCCGCGACCAGCATCGGGTCCGGGTCGACGACCTGCCCGGTCATGCCGATGCCGAGCAGCCTGCGGACCGCCGACCGTCCGCCGTCGGCGGCGACCGCGTACCGCGCCCGGACCGGGGCGCCGGTGGCGAACTCGGCGGTGACGCCGTCCGCGTCCTGGGCCAGGCCGACCAGTTCGCGTCCGAAGGCGACCGAGCCGCCGAGGGCGCGCAGCCGGTCGTGCAGCACCTGCTGGGTCCGCCACTGCGGCAGCATCAGCGTCTCGGTGTGGGGCTCGGCCTCGGAGGGCTCGGTCGGTTCGTACATGCGGCGTTCGTCCTGCGGCTCGCCGTCGCGCCAGAACAGGTTCGGCGGGTAGTGCCCGGAGGCGGCGCGGATGTCGGCCAGTACCCCGAGGTCGTCCAGGACCTCCAGGGTGCGGGGCTGGAGGCCCTTGCCGCGGGAGCCGGGGAAGAGCCCGCTCTCGCGTTCGACGAGCAGTGCGGTGATGCCGCGCCGGGCGAGGTCGACGGCGAGGGCGAGGCCGGTCGGTCCGGCTCCGACGATCAGGACGTCGGTGTGCGGGTCGGTGGCGCGGGTGGCCATGAGCATCTCCTTAACGTTGTTAAGTGGTCGCTGCTGGAAGACTGCACTTAACGTCGTTAAGCTGTCAACCGTGACGCCGCAGAGAACCCCGAAGCTCGACCGCCGGACGGTCGTCGACACCGCACTGACACTCCTGAACGAGGTGGGCCTGGACGGCCTCACCCTGCGCGCCATCGCCGCCGCGCTGGAGGTCAAGGCACCGGCGCTGTACTGGCATTTCAAGGACAAGCAGGCGCTGCTCGACGAGATGGCGACCGAGATGATGCGGCGCGCGGCCGCCGGTCCGTCCCGGATCCCCCCGGCGGCGGACTGGCGGGAGGCCTACCTGGCGACGATGCGGGGGCTGCGGGCCGAACTGCTCCGCTACCGCGACGGGGCCAGGGTCTACAGCGGAGCCCGGTTCACCGACACCTCGTACGCGGCGGGGCTCGAAGCCGGGCTGCTCCTGCTCACGGGGGCGGGCTTCACCCCGCAGGCGGCGGCCCGCGCCTGGTACACGGCGTACAGCTACACGATCGGCTACGTCATCGAGGAGCAGGCCATGGGCCCCAACCCCTTCGACGGCGAGGAGGGCTACGACCTGGACGCCCGGGCCGAGCGGCTGGCCGCCCACCCGCTCGCCGCCGAAGCCGGCCGGGTGATGTTCCAGGACTTCGACCAGGGCTTCGAGCAGGGCCTGGCGGCCGTCCTGGCCGGCGTCGAGGCGACGCTGCTCGTGCGGTAGCCGCACCGACCGCGGAGCTCGGTGGCCGGGCCCGGGATCAGGGGGCGTCCGGCGCTTGCGCCGCGCAGGCGGCCAGGGCGGCCAGGCGGTCCACCTCGACCCATTCGTCGAGGTGGAGGCCGATCAGGTGGTGGCCCCGGCTCCACGGGTGGTCCGCGACGGGAGGGGCGGGCGGCAGCGCGGGGGAGTCGGCGTGGTGGAGGTACCAGGAGCTGAGGCGTTCCAGGGCGGCGCGGCGCTCGGCGGTGCCGGTCTCGGCGGTGCAGCGTTCGGCGGCGTAGAGGCGCAGGAGGTCGTTGAGCCGGTAGCGGTGGTGGTCCTCGTGGGTGAGCAGGTGGGCGGTGGCCAGGTGGTCGAGGACGGGCCGGACGGCGGCGGTGGGGGTGTCGGTCAGGGCGGCTGCCGCGCCGGAGCTGACGCCGACGGCCGGGGCCAGGGCGAGCAGCCGGAGCAGGGATCGGGCCTCGGCGGGGAGCGAGCGGTAGGAGAGGTCGAAGGCGGCGCGGACCGCCGAGGTGGCGTCGCCGTCGATCTGCAGGGCGCTCAACCGGTGCTCCGCGTCGAGGAGTTCGACGGCGTGGTCGGCGAGGCTGCGGCCCGGGAAGGCGGCGAGGCGGCTCGCGGTGATGGCCAGGGCGAGGGGCAACCGGCCGCAGGCGGCGGTGAGTTCGGCCGCGGCGTGCGGCTCGGCGCGGGTGCGGTGCTCGCCGGCGATGCGGGCCAGGAGGCGGAGGGCCTGATGGGCGGGCAGGACGTCGAGCACCAGGGGGTGGGCGCCGTTGCGGGCGGTCAGGCCGTCGAGTCGGGTGCGGCTGGTGACCACCGTGCGGCAGTCCGGGGCGCCCGGCAGCAGCGGGCGGACCTGCTCGGCGTCGCGGGCGTTGTCGAGGACCACGAGTAGCCGGCGGTCGGCCAGTAGGGAGCGGTAGAGCGCGGCCGCCTCGTCCGGTGCCGCGGGGATCCGGTCGCCGGGCACGCCGAGGGCGCGTAGGAAACGGGCGAGGACGGTGTGCGGGGTGAGGGGCGCGGCGACGGAGTAGCCGTGCAGGTCGGCGTAGAGCTGGCCGTCCGGGAACCGGTCCCGGGCGCGGTGGGCCCAGTCGACGGCCAGGGTGGTCTTGCCGACCCCGGCCGGGCCCGAGAGCGCGCACACGGGGACGGCCGCGCCGGTGGCACCGGTCGCGGGCGTCGTGAGCAGCGAGTCCAGGACGCGGAGCTCCGTGCCGCGTCCGACGAAGGTGGGCAGTGCGGGCGGGAGTTGGGCGGGTGGCGGCGGCGGTGTCTCCACCGGGGGTGCGGCTGCCGGGGGTGCGGCCGCCGGGGCCGCTGCGGGCGGCGCCGCTTCGGGGTGGACCGGTTCGGCGCGGGCCGGCTCGGTGGCCAGCAGTTCCAGGTGCAGCGCCCGCAGCTCCGGCCCGGGGTCGAGCCCGAGCTCGTCGGCCAGCCGCTCGGCGAACCGGCGGTAGGCGGTGAGCCCCTCGGGCGCGCGCCCGGAACCGTGCAGTGCGCGCATCAGCTGTCCGGTGAAGCGTTCCCGGAGCGGGTGGTCGACCACCAGCGCGGTCAGTTCGGGGACGGCCGCTCGGTGCCGGCCGAGGGAGAGCTCCAGATCGAGGCACTCCTCCCAGGCGGTCAGGCGCAGTTCGTCCAGCGCGACCGCGCCCGGGGCGTCCGCGTCCACGGCGAGTCCGTCCAGCGCGGGGCCGCGCCACAGGGCGAGTGCTTCGCGGAGCCCGTCGACCGCGGCCGGGGATCGTCCGGCGTCGGCCTCGCGGCGGGCGAGGGCGAGCCGGTCGGTGAAGGCGCGGGCGTCCAGGCGGTGGCCGGTGAGCGTGATGCGGTAGCCGCGGCCGTCGGTCAGCAGGACCGGCGGTGCGTCCGGGTCGGCCTCGGCGAAGCGGCGCCGCAGCACCCCGGCGAGGTTGCGGACCTGGCGGGTGGCGGTGGCCGGCGGCCGCTCGTCCCAGACGGCGTCCACCAGGCGGGCGACCGGGACGGAGATGTCCGCGTTGAGCAGCAGGGCGGCGAGCAGCCGCTCCTGCCGGGAGCCTTCGAAGGGGACGCGCCTCCCGTCGCCGGTCCACACCTCCAGCGAGCCGAGGATCCTGAACTCCAAGTGTCCCTCCCTGGGATCCGCGGGCCGGGCCGGACCGTCGCTGCGAGTGGATGGGCACGGGCGGTGATGGATCTATGACCAGATCATGCCAGTTGTGTGCGTCCGGTTGAGACCTTTGCTGTGCACCGGCCGAAACGAGCCGGTCGCCTGACGAGACGCCTCGAACCAGGAGCAGTTGATGAACCGTCTGAAGAAGGCCGTCGCCACCGCGACCGCCGTCGCCGCAGCCGCCCTGATCCCGCTGTCCGCGGCCCCGGCCGAGGCCGCCACCGGACCGGGCACCCACCTGGGGATGACCTGGTCCGTCGTCGCCTACGGCCCGGAGGGCACCGTCCAGGTCGGCGGCCCCGGCGGCAGCCCGAGCAACGCCTACAACGGCGACACCGCGCCGTCGGTCTCGCTGCCCGTGCTCTGCCTCAACGTCGACGGCAGCCCGGCCCCGTCCGGGATCAGCATCGGCTTCTACAACGGCTGGGCGCAGGGCACCGTCGCCCTCAGCCAGCCGGTCAAGGGCGCCCGACTCAACAGCCGGGCCGCGGCGGACAGCCTGTGCCAGGCCTCCTTCGGGGCCGGCTGGCGCGAGGCCGAGTTCCACGACGGCCACTTCGGGTCCGACCTGGCGCAGACCGGTGGCTGGACCTTCTGGGCCTACGGCAACATCCCCAACAACACCCGGTTCTGGACGGCCATCAACGACCAGGCGGCCAACCCCTGGAACTGACCGGCCCCTGGAACCTCCGGGCCTGCCGGTGGAAACCGGTGGAAAGGCGACGGCCCGCACCACGCGGTGCGGGCCGTCGCCTTGGGGTTCGCCCAGCCCAGCCCAGCCCGGCCAGGCCGTCCGGCCGCCGGTCGGCCGGGCCTCTCAGGCCTGCCGTCGTACGGCGATGACCGCCGCGCCCAGAACGCACGCGCCGGCGGCGGTGAGGTAGGCGAGGTGGTAGCCGGCGAGCTGGTCCGTGCTGGTCGCGGCGACCAGGACCATCACCGCGACGCCCGCACTCGCGCCGATCTGCTGCGCCACGACGTTCACCGCCCCGGCGACGGCGTGCTGCCGCGCCGGGACTCCGGTGAGCCCGGCGGACGTCATCGAGGGGAAGTTCAGCCCCTGGCCGATGCCGCTGAGCACCAGGCCGGGCAGCACGTACTGCACGTAGCCGCCGTCGTGCGGTGTGCCCAGCCACAGTGCGGCACCCCCGCCGATCAGGACCAGGCCGACCGCCATCAGCGTGCGCGGGGTGAACCGGGCCAGCAGGCGTCCGGTGGCGAAGTTGGCGGTGAGGAACACGGCCAGGGACATCGGCACCAGCGCGAGACCGGACTCGAAGGGGGAGTAGTCCAGCATCCCCTGGAGGTACAGCGGCGCGAAGAACAGCAGCCCGACCGATCCCATGTACTGGAGGAACGCCGCCAGGCTCGCGGCCCGGACCGACCTGATCCGGAAGAGGCCGAGCGGGAGCACGGGGTCGGCGGTGCGGTGCTCACGCACGACGAACAGCGCCAGGAAGGCCACCGCGGCGGCGAGGACGATCCACGCCGTCGCGCCGTCGCTGCTCGCGCCGACGACGAGCAGGGTGAGTCCGAGCGTGCCCGTGATCGCGCCGGGCAGGTCCAGCCGGCCGCTGTGCCCGACGCCACCGGGCAGTCCGGCGCGGGTCGCGGCCAGCACGGCGAGCCCCAGCAGCACCGAGAACCACAGCACCGAACGCCAGCCGAGGAACTGGGTCAGTACGCCGCCCAGCATCACCCCGCCGCTGAAGCTCGCGGCGCCGACCGCCGCGTACACGCTGAAGGCCCGGTTGCGGGCCGGACCGGCCGGAAACGTCTCGGTGAGCAGGGCCAGCGCCGCCGGGCCGGACAGGGCGGCGCCGATGCCCTGGACGGCGCGCGCACCCAGCAGCACCGCGGTGTCCGGGGCCAGCGCCCCGACCAGCGCGGACACGGTGAACAGGGCGACCCCGACCTCGAACACCCGCCGCCGGCCGAGGACGTCGGCCAGTCGGCCGCCCACCAGCAGGAAGCCGGCGAACGTGACGGCGTAGGCGGTCATGACCCACTGGAGCGTGGTCTCGTCCAGGTCGAAGCGCGCTCCGACGGACGGCAGGGCGGCGTTGAGGACTCCGAGACCGCTCACGTCCAGGGCGAGCGCCCCGGCCAGTACTCCGAGTGCCAGTCCCGGCCGGAGCGCCGGCTCGGCCGCTGTGCCGGGGGTGTCGGTGGTGCCGGTGGTGTCCGTGGCGTCCGTCATGCGGGCCTGCCGTCGACGTCGCGGCCGGTGAGCCCGGCTAAGGAACGGTCGGCATCGGACGACGCCGCATCAAGATTCTCAACTGCCATGGGGGTCAGCTTGCATGGGTCACTCAGCCGCTGTCTACCCCAGTCGCGCGCCGGTGGAGCGCGCCTTTCGCGGGGTCGTGCGCCTATCCCGCCCGGGGTGCGGTGACGGGGCGCGCCGCCGGGTCGAGGTGCCATTTCGGATCGCCGACGGCTCCCACTCGAACCGGACACTTGGAGATCAAATCTCGCCACTGCCTCAACCGGCCCTCGAATGGCGCTTGTCTCACCATTAACGAACTGGCACTCTGCTGTCCGCCGGTCGGATTAGCACTGACGCTCCATTTTGCCTCAATCAGCATACTCGTCGCGCTTGACCAAATGGACCTTGGAGCCCATCGACAGTAGCCGTGCAGGTGAGGATTCCGCGTACGCGATCCTGTCGTCGATGCACTCGCGGACCGGTGTGACCCGGAGAAGCCCGCGATTTCTCCCGCGATGGGAACGAGCCGCGCCGCCGGCTGAAACAGCGGTACACGAACGGGAGTTCTCGCCCGCCGTGAACGTGGGGATCGGAAACGCCGATCTCATCCGCACGCCAACCATCGGCCCCACCCAGGAACTTGATGCGGTGAAGGGGACCCTCCGCGTCATGAGCCGCCCCCTGTGTCCGGCTGCCCGGGTGCGGACCGAACCCCCCGGCCGGTCGGCCGTGAAGCTCCACCCGTCCATTCCATCCGCCCTGTTGAGGGAGTCGCCGTGCCCCGAGAGCGCGCAGCGCGAGACATTTCCGCCGTAACCGATTTCCTGCTTTCCCGTGTCGTCGAACTCTTGGACGTGTCCGCGGGCGCGGTGGACCGCTCGGCGCCGCTGCACCGGTACGGACTGGACTCGCTGAGATCGGTGACTCTCGCGGCCTCGCTGTCCGAGTTCCTCGGCTGGCAGGTCCCGGCCACCTGGATGTGGCAGTACCCGACCGTCGACGGGCTGGCGCGCGCGCTCGTCGACGGTCCGCGCGCCGCGGAGCCCGCTCCGGGCACCGAGCGCCGCCGACCGCCCTCGCACGAGCCCGTCGCGATCGTGGGCATCGGCTGCCGGTTCCCCGGCGGGCCGGACCCGTCGTCGTTCTGGCAGCTGCTGGTCGAGGGCGGCGACGCCGTCGGGCCGGTACCGGCCGCGCGGCGCGAGCTGCTGAACGACCGGGTGCGCTGGGGCGGCTTCATCGACGGCATCGACCGGTTCGATCCGCTGTTCTTCGGCATCTCGCCCCGCGAAGCCGTCCAGATGGACCCGCAGCAACGCCTGATCCTGGAGCTGTCCTGGGAGGCGCTGGAGGACGCGGGCATCGCGCCCCACAGCCTGGTCGACAGCGACACCGGCGTGTTCATGGCCTCCTGCTGGGGCGACTACGCCGCCCTGGCGCACTACCGCGGCCCCGACAGCCAGATCACCCCGCACACCGCGACCGGCATGCACGACGGCATCATCGCCAACCGGGTCTCCTACGTCCTCGGCCTCCAGGGCCCGAGCATGGCCATCGACGCCGCCTGCGCCGGATCGCTGGTCTCGGTGCACGTGGGCTGCCAGTCGATCTGGCTGGGCGAGAGCGACCTGGTGCTGGCCGGCGGCGTGAACCTGAGCTTCGTCTCCGACTACTACACCGCCATGGACGCGATGGGCGCGCTCGCCCCGGACGGCCGCTGCAAGTCCTTCGACGCCCGCGCCGACGGCTACGTCCGCGGTGAGGGCGCCGGCGTCGTCGTGCTCGCCCCGCTGAGCGTGGCGCTGGAGCGCGACCTGCCGGTGTACTGCCTGATCAAGGGCAGCTCCTCCAACAACGACGGCCTGAGCAACGGGATGACGGCGCCGAACCCCCAGGCGCAGGAGAAGATGCTCCGCACCGCGTACCAGCGGGCGGGCATCGCACCGCACCTCGTGGACTACATCGAGTGCCACGGCTCCGCGACGCCCCTCGGCGACCCGATCGAGGCCAACGCCATCGGCGCGGTGCTGGGCGGCGGCCGTACGGAGCCGCTGCGGCTCGGGTCCGTCAAGTCCAACGTCGGGCACCTGGAGGCGGCCGCCGGCATCGTCGGCCTGGTCAAGCTCGCGATGTCGATGCGCAACGGCGTGCTGCCGCCGAGCCTGCACTACAGCGCGCCGAACCCGCAGATCATGTTCGACGAGTACAACCTCACCGTCCAGGACCGGCTGACGCCGTGGCCGCGACGCTCCGACGCCCGCCGGGGCGGCGTCAGCTCGTTCGGGTTCGGCGGCGCGATCTGTCACGTCGCCGTCGAGGAACTGCCGCGCCCCGAGAGCTCGCTGCTCCTGCTGGCCGCGGACTCCCGGGAGGCGCTGGCCGAGCGGGCCCGGGTGCTGCGCGACGAGAGCGACCTGCGCGAGCTCTGCCGCCGGACGCCCGGCGACGGCCCGTTCCGGCTCGCGGCCACCGCCCGCGACATGCCCGAACTCCGCTCCCAGCTGGACGCCTTCGGCAGCGGGGCGAAGGCCGCCGGGCTCAGCGTCGGCGAGCGGACCGGACGCACGCCGCGGGTGGCCTTCCTGTTCTCGGGCAACGGCTCGCAGTGGGTGGGCATGGGCCGGCAACTGCTCGCCGCGATGCCCGTGTTCCGCCGGTCCATGATGAAGTCCGACCGGCGGATGCGGGAGCTGCTGGGCTTCTCGCTCGTCGAGCAGCTGATGTCCCCGGACGGCCGCATCGACGACATGGACGTCTTCCAGCCGCTGCTGTTCTCCCTCCAGGTCGCGCTGGCCGAAGCCTGGCGCTCGCTGGGGGTGGAGCCCGACGTCGTCGTGGGGCAGAGCGTCGGCGAGTTCGCCGCCTCCCACATCGCCGGCGCGCTCGACTTCGACGACGCCTCCCGCCTGGCCGCCCACCACGGCCGGCTCCTCCAGCAGCTCGCGGTGGGGCGCGGCGAGGGCATCGTGGTGATGACCGCCGCCGACGAGGTCGAGCCGTACCTGACCGGCCGGCTCACCGTCTCCGGCCGCAACGGCCTGAACTCCACCCTGGTCACCGGCACACCGCAGGAGATCGACGACCTCGTCCAGCGGCTGACCGCGGCGGGCGTCACCAACCACCGGGTCCGGATGGGCCACGCCCCGCACTCCCCGCTGGTCGACCACGTCCTCGCCCCGCTGAAGGTCGAACTCGACGGCATCAGGCCCCGGACCACCCGCATCCCGATGATCTCGACGGTCACCGGCGAGCGCGTCGACGGCGCCGAACTCGGGCCGGACTACTGGGCGGACAACCTGCGCCGGGAGATCCGGGTGGTCGACGCCCTGACGGAGCTGCGCGACCACGACGTCGACGCGGTGATCGAGATCAGCCCGCACCCCGTCCTGCTCAAGTCGGTGTCGGAGATCCTGACGGCGGCCACCCTGCCGTCGCTGCGCCGCGGCGCCGACGAGGCCTCGACCCTGCTCGGCTCGCTCGGCGCCCTGTACGCCGCCGGTCTCCCCGTCGCGGCCCACCCCTTCCTCGCGGGCGACCGCGGGCGGCACGTCACGCCCGGCCGCAGCGACGCCGCCGCCGACGAGCAGGTGCACCTCGTCCCCGTCACCGCCCGCACGGCCGGCGCGCTGGCCGACACCTGCCGCGAGCTGTCCAACCACGTCGAACGCGACGCGGGCCTGCGGGTCCGCGATCTCGCCTACACGCTCGCCGCCAGGCGCACCCACCACAACCACCGGATCGCCCTGTTCGCCCGCAACCGGCAGGACGTCCTGGACGGCCTCGCCCGGGTCGCCGCCGGCCAGCCGCACCCCGACGTCGTCACGGGCACGGTCTCCGGCAGCGTCGACCGGCGGGTCGCGCTGGTGTTCTCCGGCGGCGGCACCCAGTGGGTCGGCATGGGCCGCGAACTCCTGCGCTCGCACGCCGGTTTCCGCACCTGGATGAACGCCTGCGACGCCGCCGTGCGCGCGGCCGGCGGCTGCTCGGTGCTCGACCGGCTCGCCGCCCCGGCCGACGAGGCCAGGTACGAGGAGATGGACTTCCAGCAGCCCGTGCTGTTCGCCCTCCAGGTCTCGCTGGCGAAGGTGTGGCTCGGACTCGGCATCGAGCCGACCGCCGTCGTCGGGCACAGCCTGGGCGAGGTCGCGGCCGCCTGCGTGGCCGGTGCGCTGTCGCTGGAGGACGCCGCCCGCGTGGTGGTCGCCCGGTCGCACCTGCTGGAGCGCAAGGCCGCCGCGGGCGCCATGATCTCCGTCGACCTGCCGGAGGCGGAGCTGCTGCCGCGGCTGGCCCCCTACGCCGCGCACGCGGCCGTCGCCGTGGTCAACAGCCCCACCAGCGCGGCGGTCTCCGGCTCGCCCGAAGCCGTCGACGCCCTGGAGGCCGACCTCAAGCGGGACGGGATCTCGACCCGGCGGATCCGGGTCGAACGGCCGGTGCACAGCCCCGGGATGGATCCGCTGCTCCAGCCGCTGCGCGAGGGCATCGACGGCATCACCGCGCTGACGCCCGGCATCGACTTCCACTCCACGGCACTGGCCGACACGGTCAACCCGGTCGCCGACGTCGACTACTGGGTGCACAACCTGCGCAACCAGGTCCGGTTCGCCGAGACGATCGGCGCGCTGGTCGACCAGGGTGTCGGCACCTTCATCGAGATCGGCCCGCACGAGACGCTGCGCGGCGCGGTCGAGGAGATCGCGCTGACCCGTGGCGCCCGGGTGCACGCGATCAACTCCCTGCGGCGCGACGAGAGCGACGTCCGCTGCCTGCTGGGCGCCGCCGCGTCGCTGTACGTCAGGGGCCTGCCGCTGACCTTCGACCCGCTGTTCGGCGACGACGTCGAGGTCGTGGAGACGCCGCTCGTCCAGTGGCAGAAGGACCGCTACTGGATCGACACCGAGCCCCGCCCCGCCCAGGCGCCGGCCCCGGCCCCGGCTGTCGAAACCGCGGCTGTGCCCGTGGCCCGTGTGGTGGAGGAGGAGCAGCCGACGGAGATCCGGCCGGTGGCGGAGGCCGTCCTCGCCGAGCTCGCCGACGCGCTGGGCGTGCCGGTGAGCAGGTTCGACGTGAACGCCAGCATGCTCGACTTCGGCCTCGACTCGATGCTGGCGATCCGCCTCGTCAACAGGCTGCAGTCGCTGTTCGGGCACCGGGTGTCGCCGGTGGTGTTCCTGGACGGCCGGCCCATCTCCGAGGTCGTCGGCCACTTCGTCGAACTCACCGCCGGACCGGCCGCGCCCGCGACGGCACCGCCCGTACCGGCGGCCGCTCCCGTTCCCGCCCAGGCCCCCGAGGCCGAGCCGGACCGGACGTACCTCGACGAGCTGTCCGAACTGGACGCCGAGGAGCTGGTGGACGAACTGGACGCGCGCGGACTGCTGGAGGCCACCGACGCACCGGCCCTGGACCAGCTGCGCGCCGACGGCCTCGGCCTCGCCCTGGCACCGGCCTCGCACGGCCAGGCCTCGCTGTGGTTCATGCAGATGGTCGCGCCGGACGCCGTGCCCTACAACTTCATGGTGACCGCCCGGATCCGGACCGCCGTCGACGAGAAGGCCCTGGACCGCGCCGTCCGGGCCGTGATGGAGCGCCACCCCGCCCTGCGCACCCTCTTCGTGGAGGCGGGCGGCAGCCCCTACCAGGTCATCCTGGACGAACCGGTGTACGAGTTCGTCGTGGCGGACGGCACCGACCTGGACGACGAACAGGCCCGCGAGGAACTGGCCCGCTACGGGCACGAGCCGCTCGACCTGGACAACGGGCCGCTGGTGCGGATCGTCCTCATGACGCGCGGACCGGCGGACCACTACCTGCTGGTGCTCGTCCACCACATCGCGTCGGACGCGGCGTCGGCCGACGTCATGATCCGCGAACTCCAGGCGTACTACGAGGGCGCCGACCCCGCCGACAGCGCGCCGGTCGCCCCGTACACGGAGTTCGTCGCGTGGGAGCGGCAATGGCTGGCCGGCCCGGCGGCCGGCGCGGCCCTGGACTGGTGGTCGCGGAAGCTGGCCGACCCGCCCGCCCACCTCGACCTGTCCACCAAGGAGCGGCCGCCGGGCGTCACCTACGAGGGCCGCGACCTCGCCTTCCGCTGGAGCGCCGAAGAGACCCGCCTGCTGCGGGAGTTTGCGGTGCGCGAAGGCGTGTCGATCAGCACCGTCGTGCTGGCCGGGTTCTTCGCCGCGCTCAACCGCGCGGTCGGCACCGAGGACGCGGTGCTGGCCACCGCCATCGCCCAACGCGCCGAACCCGGCTGGGAATCCGCCGTCGGCTACTACCTCAACACCGTGCTGGTGCGGGCGAACCCCGCCGGTGACCGAAGCTTCCGCGACCTGCTGCGCGAGGTCCACGCCTTCTCGCTCGGCCTCCTGGAGCACATGAACTACCCCCTCGACCTGCTGGCCTCCCAGCTGCGCCCGCCGAGGGCCGAGGGCCGCTCCCCGTGGTTCGACGTGGTCGTCAACTGGCTCTCCTCGGACGCGTTCCCCCGGTCCGTCAAGCTCTTCCACGGCATCGGCGACACCATCACGCCCGACGGCGCGCTGCCGCTCGAACCGCTTCAGGTGCGCAGGCACCTCGCCAAGTTCGACCTCGAGATCTCGATGGCCGACATCGACGGCGAGGTCGCCGGCCACGTCCAGTTCAAACCGAGCTACCTGGAAAGGCAGACCGTGACGGCACTGCTCGCGCTGTACCGCACCGTGCTCTTCGACGCGATCGCCGGACCCGACCGGGCCCTCGGCGACCTCGCGCCGACCGGCCTCCCCGAGGAGACGGACCAGTGACCGAGACCCTGCACTCCGCGTTCGTCGAGCAGGCGCTCAAGAACCCCGACGCGACCGCCGTCTACTCCGACGCCGGCGTCCTGACCTACGGCGAACTGAACGAACGCTCAAGGGAGTTGGCCGAACGGCTGGTCGCCGACGGCGCGGGCCCCGGCGTCCCGGTCGGCATCTGCGTCGAGCGCACCCCCGACCTGCTCGTCGGCATCCTGGCGGCCCTGCGCGCCGGATCCTGCTACCTGCCGCTGGACCCGAACTACCCCGCCGACCGGCTGACCTTCATGGTCCAGGACAGCGGGACCCGCCTGCTGCTCACCACACCCGCGTCCCGGGCCAGTTGTCCGCCCGGACCGACCGTGGTCGTGCTCGGGGAGAACGTCACGACCGAGCCCGGCGCGAAGCCCGTCGCGGTCGTGCCCGGCGACACCGCGTACGTCATCTACACCTCGGGCTCCACCGGCAGGCCCAAGGGCGTGGCCGTCCGGCACGCCGGCTGCGTGGCGATGCTCGCCGAGATGGACCGGGTCCTCGACGGCTGCGACCTGAGCGGAGTCTCGGCGGCGAGCTCGGTCTGCTTCGACCTGTCCGTGATGGAGATCTTCAACGCGCTGTGCCGCGGCGGCGCCGTCGTGCTCGTCGAGAGCGCCGTGCACCTGCCGGAGAGCCGGTACGCCGACAGGATCACCCACCTGAACGTCGTCCCGTCGGTCATGAACAGCCTGCTCGACGCCGGAGCCCTGCCGCCGAACGTGCGCACGGTCGTGTTCGGCGGCGAGGCCCTGCGCCGCAAGCTGGTGGACCGCACCTACCGGGAGACCGGCGCCGACCGGGTCTTCAACGCCTACGGCCCCACCGAGGGGACGGTCTTCTGCTCGTTCGGGCCGGTGCCCGAGGACGGGACCGACGAGCCGACGATCGGCCCGCCGACCACCAGCGACCGGGTCTACGTGCTCGACGAGAACCTGGAGCCGCTCCCGGCCGGTGAGCCCGGCGAGCTCTACCTCGGCGGCGCCGGCCTCGCGCACGGCTACGTCAACCGGCCGCGCACCACGGCCGAACGCTTCGTGCCGGACCCGTTCCGCGACGGCGAGCGGATGTACCGCACCGGGGACGTCGTCAGGTTCACCGACGACGGCGAACTCCGCTTCCTCGGCCGCACCGACCACCAGGTCAAGCTGCGCGGCTACCGCATCGAGCTGGAGGAGGTCGAGGCCCGGCTGACCGGCTGCCCCGAAGTCCGGGAGGCCGCCGCCGTCGTCCGGGGCAACCGGCTCGTCGGCTACGTCGTGCCCGCCGCCGACGACGCGCCGCAAGGCGGCCCCCGGCTGGACGCCGCGCTCCAGAGCGCCGTCACCGGCAGGCTCGCCGTCGAACTGCCCGACTACATGGTGCCCGCGACGCTCGTGTTCCTGGCCGCCCTGCCGCTGGGGCCGGGCGGCAAGCTCGACCGCGACGCGCTGCCCGAGCCGCCGGCCGCCGACACCGGCGGGCCCCTGACGGCCGCCGGCACGCCGACCGAGGTCGCCCTGTCGGAGATCTGGGGCCAGCTGCTCGACCTCGAACCGTCGGGCATCGACGTGCAGTCCGCCTTCTACGACCTCGGCGGGGACTCCCTGCTGCTCATCCGCCTCGCCCGGCTGATGACCCGGCGCTTCGACCGCCGCGTCCGGGTGCCCGACCTCTTCAGCTTCCGCGACATCTCCTCCCTCGCCCGCTGGCTCGACGACGAGAGCGGCGCCACCCCCGAGGCGGTCCAGTCCGCCCGTGCGCGCGCCAACACCCGCCGGGCCGCGCTGCGCGGCCGCGGCGGCGCCACCGGCCGCTGAGCCGTCGGCGTACAGCGGCCGCTGAGTCACCCTCACTCGAAACGAAGCAGGAGCCTCCCCATGACCGACAACCCCGAGCAGGACTACGACCCGGGCGACGTGGCCGTCATCGGCATGTCCCTGCGGGCGCCCGGAGCCCGCACCAAGGAGCAGTTCTGGGACAACCTCGTCCACGGCCGGGAGTCCGTGTCGTTCCTGGCCAAGGACGACATCCACGTCGACGAGACCCTGATCCACAGCCCGTTCTACGTACGGGCCTGCGGCGTGCTCGACACGTACGACAAGTTCGACCCGTCGGTGTTCGGCATCAGCGACCGGATGGCCGCCGCGATGACCCCGGAGAACCGGCTGTTCCTGGAGAGCGCCTGGGAGACGCTGGAGGACGGCGGCTACGACCCGGACCGGCTCAGGGCCGAGATCGGCATGTACGGCGCCAACAACCCGCAGACCGCCGCGCTCTACAGCTCCCCGCCGGACCGGGTGTCGGTCGGCCCCGAGGCGATCGAGGCCAGCCTGGCGTGGTCGCCGGACACCATGACCTCCAACGCGCTCTACTACATGGGGCTCATCGGCGAGGCCGTCACCGTCGCCGCCGTCTGCGCGGGCTTCCACTACGCGGTGCACCTGGCCTGTCAGTCGCTGCTGCTCGGCCAGACCGACCTGGCGATCGCCGGCGGCGCGATGGTCCGCCTGCCGCACCCGCGCGGCCACCTGTGGGAGGAGAACCGCATCCTGTCGAAGGACGGCCACTGCCGCCCGTTCGACGCCAACGGCACCGGCACCGCGCTGTCCAGCGGGGTCGTCACCGTGCTGCTGAAGCCGCTGGGCCACGCCGTCGCCGACCGCGACCACATCTACGCCGTGGTCAAGGGCTCGGCCGTCAACAACAACGGCGTCAGCGCGATGGCGTACGGCCTGGCCCAGCCCGAGCGGCTGAGCGCCTGCATCGCCAACGCCATGGAGGTCGGCGGCGTCACCCCGGACACCGTGTCCATGTACGAGGCCAACGGTCTCGGCCTGCCGATGACCGACGAGCTCGAAGTGCACGCGGCGACCATGGCGTTCGGGAAGCAGACCGCGACCACCTCGATCGGCGGGGTCAAGGGCAACGTCGGCCACGGCGGCGTGGTCTCCGGCGGCTTCGGCGCGATCAAGGCCGCGCTGGCCCTGCACCACAGGACGCTCCCGGCGACGATCAACCTGACCGAGGTCAACCAGGACCTCGACTTCCCCAGCACCCCCTTCGTGCCGCAGATCGAAGGGGCAGCCTGGGAGCCGCAGGCCGGCATCCGCCGCGCGGGCATCACCTCGATCGGTGGCGGCGGCTACAACGCGCACCTGCTGCTGGAGGAGGCCCCGACGGCCGCCGGGCGCGCCCCCGAGGACGAGGGCCGGCCGCGGCTGGCCACCCTGTCCGCCCTGGACGACGACGCGCTGGCCCGGCAGCGTACGCGGCTCAAGGAGCGGCTGGAGGCCGACCCCGACCTGCGCCTGGACGACGTCTGCTTCAGCCTCAACCTCGGCCGCAAGGTGATGGCCCGCCGGTGGGCGGCCGTGGTCCGCAGCCGCGCGGAGCTGATCGCGGCGCTGTCCGACGACGCCGCCCGCGGCCCCGCCACCACGACCGCCGCCGCCCCGCAGACCGACCCGGGCTCCTTCTCCCGCTTCTCCCGCACCGACAACGGCATCGTGCCGTCCGGCCAGGACGCGCCGGCGCTGGCCGAACTGGCCGCCGCCTGGGTGACCGGCCAGCAGGTGGACTTCGAGGCCATGCACCTGGGGCAGGCCAGCCACCGGGTGCCGCTGCCCACCTACCCGTTCCAGCCGCGCCGGTTCTGGCGCACGGACTGGTGACCATGAGCACGCCGCCACCGGACACCGTGGACCTGGGCGACCCGGCCACCTTCGCGGACCACGACCTCGACGGGTTCTGGCGCACCCTGCGGGACACCGCCCCGATGCACTGGAACCCGCCCGTCGACGGCCGCCGGGGGTTCTGGGTGCTCTCCCGCCACGACGACATCATGGCCACCTACCGGGACAACGCGAACTTCACCTCCGAGCGCGGCAACGTGCTCGTCACGCTCCTGGAGGGCGGCGACGCCGGGGCCGGCCGGATGCTGGCCGTCACCGACGGGCCCCGGCACCACGAACTGCGCAAGATCCTCCAGCGGGTGCTCTCGCCGAGGGTGCTCGACGAGGTCGCGCGGACGGTCCGGGCCAACACCCGGCAGTGGATCCGCGAGGCCGTCGAGTCCGGCGGCTGCGAGTTCGCCGAGGAGATCGCGAGCCGGATCCCGATGACCACGATCTCGAACCTGCTCGGCGTGCCCGAGCAGGACCGGGACTACCTGCTCAGCCTGACCAAGACCGCGCTGTCGGCCGAGGACGAGGACGTCGACGCCGTCGACTCCGAGATGGCCCGCAACGAGATCCTGATGTACTTCCTGGACGTCGTCGAGGAACGGCGCGAGTCCCCGGGCGACGACGTGATCAGCATGCTGATCGCCAGCTCCATCGACGGCGTGCCGCTGTCCGACGAGGACGTCGTGCTCAACTGCTACAGCCTGATCATCGGCGGCGACGAGACCAGCCGGCTGACGATGATCGACTGCGTCCACACGCTCGCCGCCCGGCCCGAGCAGTGGCGGCGGTTCAAACGCGGCGAGGTCGCGGTCGAGACCGCCGTGGACGAGGTGCTGCGCTGGGCCTCGCCCACGATGCACTTCGGGCGCAGCGCCGTACGGGAGACCGAACTGCACGGCGTACGGCTGCGCCCGGGCGACATCGTCACGCTCTGGCACGCCTCCGGCAACCGGGACGAACGGGTCTTCGCGCGGCCCGGGGAGTTCGACCTCGGCCGCACCCCCAACAAGCACCTGGCCTTCGGCTACGGCCCGCACTTCTGCGTCGGCTCGTACCTGGCCAAGGTGGAGATCGCCGAACTGCTCACGGCCCTGCGGGACTTCACCACCGGGTTCGAGCAGACCGAGGAGGCGCTGCGGATCCGGTCCAACTTCCTGACCGGGTTCTCCACGATGCCGGTGCGGTTCGAGCCCGACCACCGCGGACTGAAAGAGGTCGACTGATCCGGATGAACATCTACATGTCAGGACAAGGGGGATTCGCGGTCGCGGTCGCGGAAGCCCTGCTGGACGACGGGCACAAGATCGTCGGCGCGGCCGCCCCCCGGCTGCGCAAGGGCAAGTCCGACGAGGGCGACGCGATGTGCTGGGACCGCCTGCGCTCCTGGGCGTACCACAAGGACGTCCCGTGGACGGACTCGGCCGAACTACGCGCGCGGCACATCCCGGACGGGGTCGACATCATCGTCGCCGCCCACTCGCACGCCTTCCTCGGCCGCCAGACCCGCGCCCGGGCCGCCGTCGCCACCATCGGCTACCACCCCAGCCTGCTGCCGCTGCACCGCGGCCGGGACGCCATCCGGTGGACGATCCGCGACGGCGACAAGGTGACCGGCGGAAGCGTCTACCACCTCACCGAACGCACCGACGCGGGCCCGCTCGCCGCCCAGGAGCACCTGTTCGTGCCCCCGGGCTCGACCGCGCAGAGCCTGTGGCGCGACCACCTGGCACCGCTCGGCGTGCGACTGCTCCTGAAGGTGGTCGCCGACCTCACCGCGGACCGGCGGATCGAGGTCCCGCAGGACGAGAAGCTGGCCACCTGGGAGCCCGCGATGGGCGCACCACCGCTGTTCAAACCCGAACTCATCGCGCTGCCCGGCACGGCGAAGGTCGACAGCAGCAAGTGGGCCCTGCACGAAGGGTGACGGCCGGGCTGTGCCGCCCGGGTGACCCTGGAGCCGGTGCCCCGCACACCACGCGTGTGCGGGGCACCGGACTGGACCGCCGAGCCCGTCGTCGGAACTCGACAGCGTGAACGTGTACACCGGGGACGGCGATTCCGAGCGCCCCCCGTGTACCTCTGCACCTTCACCGCGAAGGAGTCCCGACCATGCGGAAGTTCATCATCGACCTGGCCGAACGCACCGTCGCCACCTACGCCGTGGCGTTCCTCGGCCTGCTGCTGGCGGACGGATTCGACCTGACGTCGATCGGCGCGTTCAAGGCGGCGGCCGTGGCGGCACTGCCGGCCGCGCTGGCCGTGGTCAAGGGAGTGGCCGCGACCTTCGTCGGCGACCCGAACTCGGCCGCCCTGCTGGCCCGCCCCCACGACTGACCGGCCCGGCCCGGGTGCGCCAAGCCGGGAACTCCCCCTGGCGAACGGCCGCGGCGAAGGCGCCCCATGCGGCGGCGGGGAAGGCGACAAAGCCTGCCCGCTCCAGGTGCTGGACGTCCTCGCCGCCGAGCGTGACGGTCATGAAGTGCGGACTGGGCCGCTCGCTTCCCTGCACGGTCAACGACAGCATCCGCCGCTTGCGCGGGCGCTGGATCCGGGAGGCCACCGCTACCTCCACCGGGGACGGGACTTGAGCGTCACCGTGGTCATGCGACCACTGTCGGCGCGACGCTCTGCGCGAGACCACCGGTAAACTGACGCCCGATGCCGACAACCCGCCATACTTCACCGCTGCCCGCCGATGCAGACGAGGAGATCCTGAAAGGCGGTGGCTGGCTGCCGCACGGCTTTCAGCTCGATCCACACAGCCACGTCCACGGTCAGCTGGTCTACGCCGCCGCCGGCGCCTTGGTCACGGCGACGGAGCGCGGCACGTGGGTCGCCCCGGCGGACCGGATCACCTGGACGCCTCCGCGCTTTGCCCACTCGCACCGCTTCTACGGGCAGACCGACGTACGGCTGGTGTCCGTCCCACTCGACTTGTGCGCCGTGCTCATCGATCACCCCAGCGTCTTCGCGGTAAGCCCGTTGCTGCGCGAGGCCCTTCTGGCGCTCACCGACGAGCCGGAACGGCGGCCTGGCGCCCACCGGCGCCTGCTCGCCGTGATCGTGGACGAGTTGGCCGACGCCGCCGAGACCTCCCTCCACCTTCCCGAAGCGAGCGACGACCGGCTGCGCGCCGCCACCGACCTGCTGCGCGCGGACCCCGCCCGGCCTTCCACCCTGGCCGAGCTCGGCCAGGCGGTGGGAGCCAGCGAGCGCACGCTCAGCCGCCTGTTCCACGCCGAGCTGAGCATGAGCTTCCACCGCTGGCGGACCACCCTGCGCATCCACCACGCCTTGGCGCACCTGACCGACGGGATGACGGTGACGGAGACCACGGTCGCGTGCGGATGGTCCAATCCGTCCACCTTCATCGACGCCTTCACCGAAGTCGTCGGCCAGACCCCCGGCCGCTATCAGGCCGGCCTGCGCTTCCACGCGCGCTAGCCCCCACCCGGGCGGTTCGCGCTGGTCAGGTGCACAGCGCGCGACGCCAGAGCCAGCTTGGCGGGTTTCCGGTATCGGGTGTCGACTTACCAGTGGTTCGCGGCCCGCCGGGTCTTCCATAGTGGACAGCGAGCGAGCGCCGGCCCTCCGACCTCACGGCCGCCGCCGCGACGTACGCGCTCGGCGCGTACCGACCACTGCACGGATCATGAAGGGCTCGCACGCATGACTGAGACACACGACGACACGGCCGTCGTCATCATCGGGGCCGGCGTCGCCGGTCTGACTCTCGGCAACTTCCTGCTGCGCAACGGCGTCGACTGCGTCGTGCTGGAGAAGCACCCTCGCGCCTACGTCGAGAAGCGCCAGCGCGCCGGAACGATCGACACCTTCGGCGTGCGCCTCCTCCGCGAATGGGGCCTGGAGGAGGTCCTCGCAGGCGACCCCATCCCGTACAGCGAGGGCGGCTTCTACATCGACGGCCACGCGATGCCGATCGACGTGGACGAGGACGACAACGAGAGCCTGTACTGCCCGCAGCAGGTCCTGGTGCGCAACCTCACCGAGGTCTTCCTCCGCGAGGGCGGTGACCTGCGCTACGAAGCCGCAGACGTCACCCTGGAAAACCTCACCCAGGCCCAACCCGTGGTGCGCTACCGGGACGCCGACGGTGCGGCGCGAGCCATCGACTGCGACTTCATCGCCGGCTGCGACGGCTTCCACGGCGTCTCCCGCCGCTCCATCCCCGCCGCCGCGCTGACCGAGTACTCCCACGAGTACGGCTACTCCTGGCTCAGCGTCCTGGCCGCCACCGAGACCAAGCCCTCGGGCATGGCGATCCACGAACTGGGACTGGCCGGGATGATCCCCCGCGGCCCCGAAGCCAGCCGGATCTACCTGCAGTGCGCGGTCGACGACACCCCCGAGCAGTGGCCGGACGAGCGGATCTGGAGCGAGCTGGAGGCCCGCTTCGGCACGCCGCCCTCGCGCGGGCAGATCCTGTCCAAGCAGATCGTTCCGCTGCGCAGTGTGGTGTTCGACCCGATGAGCTACGGCAGCCTCTACCTCCTGGGCGACGCCGCGCACATCGTGCCGCCGATGAGCGCCAAGGGCATCCACCTCGCTCTGCACGACACCGAGGTCTTCGCCCGCGCAGTGATCCGCCACGCCAAGGAGGGCGACTCCGGCCTCCTCGACAGCTACTCGCAGACCTGCCTGCCACACATCTGGAACTACCAGGCGTTCGCGACGTGGATCACCGACACCATGCACAACGCGGGATTCACCGGCTACGAGGGCGAGTTCAAGAAGCAGATCGCCCGCGCCGAGCTCCAGCGCCAGTTCGCCTCCGAGTCGGCAAACAAACTGTTCAGCGAGCTGACCGCCGGCACCAACTAGGGCGTGAAGGTCCGGGTCGCGGGCGCGGGGGAGGAGCCGCGCGCCCGCGACACGCGGGGAACGCTACGTCGACGAACGGGCCCTTCCCGATAATGCAGGGGCCGCGCCCCCGGGCCGCGCACGTCCCCGTTCCCAGGAAGGCGCACGACCATGGAAGGCTCCTCCTCGACCGCGCTGGCCGACATCGCGACCATCCTGCTGATCGGACTCGCCCTGTCGCCGCTGCGCACCCGCCTGCGCCAACCGGTGGTGGTCGGCGAGATCGCGGTCGGGGTGATCCTGGGGCCGAGCGTCCTCGGACTGCTGCCGGGCGACCTCCCGCACGTCCTTTTCCCGCCCCAGGTCCGTGAGCACCTGTCGGTGATCGCCCAACTGGGCATCGCGCTCTTCATGTTCGCCGCCGGGTGGGAGCTCGACCTGAAGCAGCTGAACGGGCGGGTCCGCACCGTGGTGGCGGTCACCACGGCCTCCGTCGCCGTGCCCTTCGCCCTCGCGGTCGCCCTGGCGGCCGTCCTCGCGGCCAGGTGGCCCCGCCTCATCGGTACGGACGCGTCCCCCGTGCTGCTGGCCGTGTTCCTGGGCATCGCGCTGTCCGCCAGCGCGCTGTCGGTGCTCGCGCGCATCGTGGGGGAGAACCAGCTGCAGGCGACCCGTACCGGGGCCATGGCCACGGCCTGTGGGGCGCTCACCGAGATCGCCGCGTGGTGCGGCGTCGCCTGCATCGCCTCCGCGGCCCGCAGCGGCGGCTCGGACCACGTCCTCCTCGCGTTCGCCGAACTCGCCTGCTACGCGGCGGCCATGGCGTTCGTGGTCCGCCCGCTGCTGCGGCGCCTGCTGCGCCGGCCGACCCGCGCCGACGGACATCCCCTGCTCGTCCTGCTGACCCTCGGCAGCGGGATCCTGCTGTCCGCGTGGACCACCTCGTGGCTCGGCATGCACGCCGTGATCGGCGCCTTCGCCTTCGGGCTGGCCATGCCGCGCGACGCCGCCGAGGAACTGCGGCACGCCGTCGAGGCGCCGCTGCGCCACGCGGGGGCGCTGCTGGTGCCGGTCTTCTTCGCGCTCACCGGGCTGTCCGTGGACATCGGCGGGCTGGGCTTCGGAAGCCTGGTCGCGGTGGTGGTGTTCCTGGTCGTCACCTGGGGCGGCAAGTTCGCCGGCGCCAGACTGGGTGCCCGGCTGATCGGCGTGCCGCGCGGCGAGGCCACGACCGTGGCGGTCCTGCTCAACACCAAGGGCCTCAGCGAGGTCCTCATCCTGACCCTGGGCCGTGACCTGGGCATCATCGGCGACCGGCTGTTCACCGTTCTCCTCGTCACCGCCTTCGCCGCGACCCTGCCCGTCAACCCGCTCGTACGGCGCCTCATCCGCGCTCCTGGCGCCCGTTCCGGGACGGGGCCAGTCACTCTGCCCCGTCAACAGCAGGACGCCGCCGCGAGATCGGGCATCGAGGAGGCCAGCGGCGCGTGACGCACCGCGAGACCCTGAGCGCCGGCGGGGTGGAGACTCCCGGCGCCTGTCCGACCGGCACCACCGCCGAGACCACCTTCGGTGTCTCAATGAAGTCTCATTATTAACCGCTGCCTGGCGGCGGCCCTCGCGTCTCCGGCTACGTCCGCAGGTGGCGGTAGACCGTCGCCCGGGAGACTCCGAGCTCTGCCGCGATCTGCTCGGCGGTGCGGCCGGCCGCGTGCAGGCGCCGGGCGGTGTCGACCATCGCCGGGCTCATCGCGCTCGGCCGGCCGCGCCGTTCGCCGCCGACGCGCCCCGGGCCGGCCGCGGCGGGGGGTTCAGGGCCGTCCAGCAGCCGGTGCGCCCCGGCCAGGATGCAGGCGCGCAGGTCCTCGGGCGGGGCGTCGGCGAGCAGGATCACCGGGTCGGAGAGCATGGCGATCGTCTGGGCGGCGCGCACCCGGGCGACGAAGTCCGGGTGGGGCCCCGCCACCAGGACGTTCGCGCGCATCATCCCGTCGCGGAACCGCGTGAAGCCCGGGCCCGAGAGGCCCGGCGCCGCGTCGTACAGGCTCATCCGCAGCAGGGCGCGGTGGCGCAGCCAGACGTCGAGCAGCCCCTCGATCGCCGCCCAGCGGGCTGCGGCCGGATCCGGCGGGCCGGTGGGCGCCAGCGCGGCGTCCAGGTCGTCCAGCATCGGTTCGATCAGCGCGCCGAGGATGTCCGCCTTGCTGGGGAAGTGGTACAGCACCGCGGCCTTCGTCACGTCCACCCGCTCGGCGATCCCGCGTACCGAGGTGGCGTGGTAGCCGTGCGCGGCGAACTCCTCCAGGGCCACCGCAAGGATCCGTGCCCGGGTGTCGGGGTTCTCGGCAGTCATGGGGGGAGCTTAGGCCCTGTCCTGGTCGCCGCCCCTTGCCTGACCGGCGGTCAGGGCGTAGCGTCGAATTACTGACCGATGGTCAGTCCGGGAGCGCCGACGCGACCGCTGACCGGTGACGGCTGCCGCGAGTCGGCCCGACCGCGATCGGGCGATGACACGCGATCAGGCGATGACAGAAGGAGCGTCCGTGAACGCCTCGACCAAGACGGCCGATCGCACCGTGCTGATCTCCGGGGCCGGCATCGCCGGACCGACGCTCGCCTACTGGCTGGCCCGCCACGGCTTCCAGCCGACCGTGGTCGAGCGGGCCGCGGCCGTGCGCTCCAGCGGCAGCCCGGTCGATGTCGCCGGTCGCGCGATGGAGGTCGCCGAGCGGATGGGGATCGGGGACCGCCTCCGTGCGGCCGCCACCCAGGTGACCGGTGTGGGCTTCTACAACGCCGCGGGCCGCCGGGTGGGCAGGATCGACCTGCGCGGCCTGTCGGGCGCGGCCCGGGCCGACACGGTCGAGCTGCCGCGCGGCGATCTCGCCGCGATCGTCCACGAAGCGAGCCAGGACGGCGCCGAGTTCGTGTTCGGCGACTCGATCGCGAGCCTGAGCCAGGACGAGGCAGGTGTCGACGTCACCTTCGAGTACGGCCGCCCCCGCCGCTTCGCCCTGGTGGTCGGCGCCGACGGCCTGCACTCCGCCGTCCGCCGGCTGGCCTTCGGCCCGGAGCCCGGGTTCGTCCGCCACCTGGGGATGTACGTGGCCACCATGCCGCTGGCCGGGGCGGCGGGCGACCTGCGGGAAGTGGCGATCCACAACGCGCCGGGCCGCGCCCTCTGCGTGCATCCCGGATGCGGCAGGCCGCTGGCCGCGTTCATGGTCCGGTCCGCCGCCGTGCCGGACTTCGACCACCGCGACACCGAGCAGCACCGGCGACTGCTGACCGCCGCGTTCGCCGGGATGGGCTGGCGCGCGCCCGAGATGCTGGCGCAGGTGCGCGAGAGCGAGGAACTGTACTTCGACGCGGTGAGCCAGGTCCGGCTGCCACAGTGGTCGCGGGGCCGGGTCACGCTGCTCGGCGACGCCGCGTCCTGCGTGTCGCTCTTCGGCGGCGGCTCCAGCCTGGCCATGGCGGGCGCCTACAGCCTGGCCGATGCCCTGGCCGCCGATCCCGCCGACCACCGCGCGGCCCTGGCCCGCTACGAGGCCGCGCACCGGGGGCTGGTGGACCAGGCCCGGCAGTCCGTACGAGCGGCCTTCGCGCTGCTCGTCCCGGCCGGCCGCGGCGGCATCCTGGCCAGGAACCTGGCCACTCGGCTGTCGCCGGTCGTGCTCGCGACAGCCCGGGCCGGGAGTGTGCTCAAGTCCCGTGCCACGCACGGGGATCACTCGTGACCGGGCCCGGGCCTCCCTCCTCCGGCCGGCTGCGCACAGGAGGCATCGCAGGAGTGGACCTCGCCGGCCGCCCGGCCGTCGTCGACCACTTCAGGAACGCCATCACCACCGTGGCGGCAGTCGGTGTGAACCGTTCGTGGGCAGCCGGACGTATCCACCGGTGAGGTGACGAGCGGGCGGTGTCACCACGTCAGCTCCGGCCCCGTGTGGCCGTGTTGGTGGTGGGTGGCGGTGTCGCGGCACGGGACGGCGCGGTACTGCGCGTACGTCCCGTGCGGGAAAGCTCGCCACCGGCCCTCGCTGCCCGTCGATTTCGGAGAAACTCCCTTGCGCAACAGCAGGTTCACCTCGGTCCTCCTGGCCGGCGTCACGACGCTGGCGGCCCTCGCCGTCGGCGTCGGCCCGGCCGCCGCCGCCCCGTCCGAGCCGGTCGCCATCGCCGACTCCCCGGACGCCTTCCCGGGCGACCAGGACGTCGAGGTCTTCGCCGAGGACGGCGCCATCAGCCGGACCAAGGTCCCTGCGGCGTCCCCCTTCGTCGCCGAGCAATCCATGAGCGTGGCCGCCGCCGCGGCTGCCGCCGGGGACGGCGCCGTCACGAAGGTCGTCAACAACGGGAGCACGGACAGCAAGCTGGACGTGGTCATGATCGGCGACGGCTACACGGCCTCGGAGCAGGACAAGTTCCGCAAGGACGCCGCGGCGAAGTGGAAGGACATCAGCGCCGTCGAGCCCTACGCCACCTACCGCAAGCTGTTCAACGTGTGGGCCGTGGGCGCCGTCTCCGAACAGTCGGGCGTCTCCGGGGACCCGAAGCAGAACACCGTCCGCAAGACCGCCCTCGGCTCGCACTTCTGGTGCAACTCCATCGAGCGGCTGCTGTGCGTGGACACCAAGGCCGTCGACACCTACGCCGCCAAGGCCCCGCAGGCCGACCTCGTGATCGTCGTCGCCAACACCGCCAAGTACGGCGGCGCCGGCTACGGCAGCACCCAGTCGCCGCTCGGGTACGAGGGCATCGCCACCGTCGCGGGCGGCAACAGCGCGTCCGGCCAGATAGCGGTGCACGAGACCGGCCACTCGCTGGGCAAGCTCGCGGACGAGTACTGGGCCGACGGGGCGGGGCCCTACAAGGGCGCGGAGCCCGGGCAGCCCAACATCACCACCCTGAGCGCCGACCGGATGCGCCAGGACAAGACCAAGTGGTACCGCTGGCTCGGCAAGACCTCGCCCGACGGCGGCACCGTCGGCGCCTACCAGGGCGGCAGCAACTACCCGTCCGGCCTGAACCGGCCGACCGACAACTCGGTGATGCGCTCCCTCGGGCGGGAGTTCAACCTCCCCGGCCGCGAGGCGATGATCGCCGGCTTCTACCGGCACGCCTCCACCCTCTCCAGCGCCACGCCCGTCACCACCCGGCTGACCGCGACCGACCACCTCACCGTCGACCTCCCGGTCTCCGGCACCAAGCTGCGGTGGTACCTCGACGGCAAGGAGGTGACGGCCCTGCGCGACCGCAAGACGATCGCCGTCGCCGACCTCGGCCCCACCGGCCCCAAGCCCGCCGCCCACGAGCTCAAGGCCGTCGCGAACGACCCCACCTCGTCCGTCATCGACCCTGCCCTGACCCCGGCGCTCACCCGCAGCCTGGTCTGGAGCGTCACCCGCTGACCACGGGGCGTGGCCCCTCGCGTCCGGCCGGGACGGGAGGGGCCGCGCCCACGGCGGAAGCCGCACCGGCCGGAGATCGCCCCGGCCGGGCCCGTGCCGGCCGGGGCCTGTGCCGGCCAGGCCTGTGCCGGCCGGGGCCCGCGAGGCCCGGCCGGTGCTCGGCCCGACCCTCACGCCGACGGCGATCTACCATGGCTGGGAAGGCTTCGTCTCCAAGCCCGCGCCACAGCGGCAGGGAGGTCGGCATGGCGTTCGACACGACGGGGTTCGAGCAGGCGGAAAGCAACCGGTACCTGCCGATCTCCGAGCACGGCCTGATCGGCGACCTCCGGACGACCGCCCTGGTCGGCACGAACGGCACCATCGACTGGTACTGCTGCCCGCGCTTCGACGCGCCCAGCGTGTTCGGGGCCATCCTCGACGCGGACCGGGGCGGATCGTTCGAGCTGGCCGCGGACGTCCCGACCCGCACCCGGCAGTTCTACTTCCCCGACACGAACGTGCTGATCACGCGCTTCTTCGCCGCGGAAGGCGTGGCGGAGATCCAGGACTTCATGCCCGTGGCCGACGAGTCGCCCGAGGTGGCCCGGCACCGGCTGATCCGGCGGCTCATCTGCGTCCGGGGAGTCCTCCCGTTCCGGGCGCGGATCGCCCCGCGCTTCGGCTACGGTGCCGAGCTGCACACCGTGTCCCTCGAAGGCCACGTCGCGGTCTTCCGCTCCCCGTCGCTCACCCTCGCGCTGACCGCCACCGCGCCGCTGGAGACCGACGGACTGGACGTGTGGTCGCACTTCAAGCTCCTGGAGGGCGACTCCGTCGTGTTCGCCCTCGACCAGATCGGCGACGACGTCCCGGCCCGGTCGTGTCCGCGCGCCGAGGCGGAGGAGCAGTTCGAGGCGACCGTCCGGTTCTGGCGCCACTGGCTGGCCCGGTCGCGCTACCAGGGGCGGTGGCGGGAGATGGTCCACCGCTCCGCCCTGCTGCTCAAGCTGCTCACCTACGCGCCGACCGGCGCGATCGTCGCCGCACCCACCACCAGCCTGCCCGAACAGGTCGGCGGCGAGCGCAACTGGGACTACCGGTACATGTGGGTCCGCGACGCCGCCTTCTGCATCTACGCCATGCTGCGCCTCGGGTTCACCTCGGAGGCCAAGGCGTTCATGGGCTTCCTCTTCGAGCGCACGCGCGACACCGCCGCGAACGGCCCGTTGCAGATCATGTACGGCATCGACGGGCGCACCGAGCTGCCCGAGTACGCGCTGCCGCACCTGGAGGGCCACCTGGGATCCGCACCCGTGCGGATCGGCAACGCCGCCACCGGCCAGCTCCAGCTGGACATCTACGGAGCCGTGATCGACTCCATCTACCTGTACGACAAGTGGGGGCAGCCGATCAGCAGCGACGGCTGGGAGGACGTCGGCATGGTGGTGGACTGGCTCTGCGAGAACTGGGACCAGCCCGACGAGGGCATCTGGGAGACCCGCGGGGGCCGCAGGAACTACGTGTACTCGCGGCTGATGTGCTGGGTGGCGCTGGAACGCGCGATCCGGATGGCGAACCGCCGCGGCCTGCCGGCCGACCTGCCGCGCTGGCGGCAGACCCGGGACGCGATCTACCACCAGATCATGCGGCGCGGCTGGTCGAGCGAGCTGGGCGCGTTCGTCCAGTCCCTGGACGACGGCGAGCTGGACGCCTCGCTGCTGATGATGCCGATGGCCAAGTTCATCTCGCCCACCGACCCCAAGTGGCTCTCCACCCTGGACGCGCTCACCAAGGGCCTGGTCTCCGACTCCCTGGTCTACCGCTACAACCCGGCCACCAGCCCGGACGGCCTGAGCGGCTCCGAGGGCACCTTCTCGATCTGCTCCTTCTGGTACGTGGAGGCGCTGGCCCGCGCGGGCCGCCTGGAAGAGGCCCGGCTCGCCTTCGAGAAGATGCTCACCTACGCCAACCACCTCGGGCTGTTCGCCGAGGAGATCGGCCCGACCGGCGAGCAACTCGGCAACTTCCCGCAGGCCTTCACCCACCTCTCGCTGATCAGCGCGGCCTTCAACCTCGACCGCGCGCTGGGCTGAGATCGCGTCAATTCGGCCGAATCCGGCCCCTGTTCGGCTCCCATCCGGCTCCTTCCCGGCTCCTTTCCGGTTCCTGCCCGGCGGGAACGAGCAGGTCGCGGATGAGCTGAGGTGAATGGCGACATCTCGTCGGCCCACATCCGTTGACGGCCCCAGGCGGCACTGCAATGCTCATGACCAAACCTGCGCAACATCTGAGCAGTGCCATCACCCTGTCACCACGGAAAGGGCCCAACCCTCATGCGCCGTACCGCTGTTGTCATGATGACCACGCTGCTGGCCTCCGCCGCGGCACTCACCGTCCCCGCCGCCGCCCAGGCGGCGTCCACCGCAGCGCGCCAGGCCGCGCCCGTCACCGCCCAGGCGGAGCAGGCGAGTTCGAGCACCGCGCTGGCCGGCGGGTGCAACGCCCTGGCCGCCGGCGGCGGCCAGGTCATCGGAACCTGTTCGGGCATCAGCCCCCTGCAGATCTGGCGCGTGCAGGCGCAGTGCCAGTACTACGTCAACAACACCGGCCCGTACATGCGCATGGCGATCGGCGCCGCCGTCGTCGGCAGCGGGGTGAGCACCGCCATGTGCAACTTCGGCGACACCGTCACGTTCCCGCAGGTCGTCTTCCTCGGGACGGTGCCGCCGCCGGTCGCCGGGCCGCAGGGCCAGATCAGCGGCTACGCGAGCAAGTGCGTCGACGTCCAGGGCGGCGAGAACAAGAACGGCACCGCGGTCCAGATCTACGACTGCAACGGCACGAACGCCCAGAAGTGGACCGTCGGCGTGGACGGGACGCTCCGCGCCCTCGGCAAGTGCATGGACGTGCAGGGCGGCAACACCGCCAACCACACCATGGTCCAGCTCTACGACTGCAACGGCAGCGGCGCCCAGCAGTGGAAGGCCCAGGCCGACGGCTCGCTGCTCAACCCGCAGTCCGGCCGCTGCCTGGACGACCTGGGCTTCGCCACCAACAACGGCAACCAGCTCGGCATCTGGGACTGCAACGGCGCCGACAACCAGAAGTGGAACCTCCCGCACTGATCCCCCCGCATGATCGGCCCGGCCGTGAGCGCCCCCACGGCCGGCCCGACGGGCCCCGCGAATCCCACCTCCGGAGCCACGGGGTCCGGAGGTGGATTCCCGCCGGGGACATGACGGCTTCGGCAACCCGGCACGGGCTGTCGAAGAAGCCGTTCGAAGACCTGGACAACTCCGCAGAGATCACGCCGTGCTCCGGATCCGGGCCCGTGACTGACCGAGCGCCAGGACTAATGGGACGCGATGGCGTGATCCGACCAAGGACCACGCGGACGTGGCGCATTGGGTGGAGGAGAACCGCAAAGTCCTGGTCTTCACCGACGACGGCATCACCCTCACCACCAGGAGGGCCGGGAGCCGTCGCCCGGGAAGCGAGCCGACCAAGATCCTCCTGATGCTGGCAACCTCGCAGGCGCGGGGCCGACCCGCCCCCCTCACCGGGGGCGGGCCCTTTCGCAGAGCAATCCCCGCGAGCGCGGGGCCGACCTCTCCCAAGCCGTCCCCTTGGCCTTGTTCGGGGAGCAATCCCCGCGTGTGCGGGGCCGACACTGCGGCCTTCGCCTTGATGGTGCCGAAGGTGGAGCAATCCCCGCGAGCGTGGGCCGATCCGTGCCACCGAATCGGCACTGATGCTAGCGGAGAGCAGTCCCTGCGTGTGCGGGGCCGACTGCTGCTGAACGAGGAGACGCGCCGCATCACAGTTCTGCGGATCACCAGCTTGTCCTGACCGCTTGCGCAGCAGTGTCCTGGCCTGCGCGGGGAGGGCTTGGGCGGACGCGGCCGTCGGGTCGACAGGCCGGCACGGCCCCGAAGCGATGACGTGCGGCGGTCTGGTCTGTACCAATGATTGCAGCAGCCATTGCGGGCTTGGCTCGCCACTGCGCCCGGCGGTGCCCGATCGCCGTGTGGCCGCGATTGCGTTTCCGCAGGTCAGGGTACCTGTCATGGCTTCGCTGTCAGTGCGAGCCGCGCACTCACTCGGGCGGGTGAACCCCAGGTCACAACCTGGTCATGTCGATTGCGAGAATCGCAACGCGACTGTACGGTCGCAGCATGGATGCCGGACTGATTGAACGCGTGCGTCAGGTCATCGGCTCAACGGGTGAGACCCAGGCCGTCATGGCGGAGCGCATCGGAATCTCCCCAGACAAGCTGTCGAAGTCGCTTGGCGGGAAACGCCGCTTCACCTCCCTCGAACTAGCGCTGATCGCCGATTTCGGCGGCAGAACCGTTGACTGGCTGCTGCGCGGCGCTGAACCACGCACAGCGCTCGGTGCAGCCGCGCGGAAGGCGGGCGCCTGTGAGCACACCACCGACGAAGTGCGCACACTCCTGGGCCGGTACGAGCAGGTGATCGACGCCTTGGCGCGGATCGGGAGCGACCTGCCGAGGCGTGCCCACAACCGCCCAGAGGGAATCGGCGGCGCGCAGCTCGCCCAGGCCGCCCTGGCGGCAGTGGGAACCGACCCCTGGACTCTCTCGACCCAGAATCTCGCCTCAAGCTTCGAGCAGGCCTTCGGTGTGGAGATCGCGGGCGTCGATCTTCCCGACAAGCTGGACGGCCTGTCCTGGTCGACCGACAGCTTCGACCTCATCCTCGTTGCCAAAACCAATGTGTGGACACGCCAGCGGTTCACTCTTGCCCACGAACTCGGCCATATCCTCGCCGGCGACGCGCATGACGAGGCGGTCGTCGAGAAGGTGCAACCGGGCCGGTCGACCACCGCGATGGAAGTGCAGGCGAACGGGTTCGCCGCGGAGTTCCTCATGCCGCGTACCACCGTTCTGGCCGACGCTCGGGATCGAACGGTCGACGGTGACCTGGTGGCGGAGCTGGCCTGGAAGTACCGCGTGTCGCCGAGCGCGATGGCAACGCGGCTGAAGGTGCTGGGAGTCCTGACTGCTGATCAGCGCAGGCAATGGGGTGTGATGTTGACAGCTGACGGCGCCAGGATCGCCGGCGCAGCGGGGGCCCTGGAGCAACACATGGTCAACACCGAGCGCAGCCAACGTGGTTGGCATCCTCGACGACTAACAGAGCTGGCAATCAAGGCTTATGCTTCGGGTGATACGACAGTCCGGCCGCTGGCAGCCCTCCTGGACCGAGACCCGGACGTGCTCCTAGACCTCCTGGAGCCCGCCCAGCCCGAGCCCGAGCAGCAGCAGGTGGCACCGTCCGATCCCGGAACGGAGCTCGCGTTCAGCCCATGATCATCTGCTTTCCCGACAACACGGTCCTGTGCAACTTCGCGTCCGTCTCCAGGCTTGACATCCTGAAAGGCGTGCTGAGCGGCCGGGGCCGATGGACGGAAGCAGTGGCGTACGAAGCCAAGCGATCATCTCGATATCTGCCGGCCCTGGACCCACCCGACGTCTCCCGCTGGCTGGGGGATCCGATCGAAGTCGACGACCCCGAGGCCGTGGAGCGGATTCGACAGGGCGTGTTCTTCGGTAGCCCGTCGGATCCGCTCAGGCATCTCGGGGAGTCCGAGACCCTGCACATCATCAGCACCCGGGTGGAGTTCAAAGAGGCCACGTGGATCAGCGACGACAAGGCGTCGCTGGACCTGGCGCGACACAGAGGCATCCCGACGATGCGCACCAAAGACGTGATGGCGATGGCCTGCGTCGGGTTCATCATCTCGAAGCAGGAGGGGTTCGCTCTTCTCCAGCAAATGGTGATGAACGGTCAGTCCATACGACTGCCTGCCACCGCAGATGATCTGATGCGTTGAACATGCAGTTGCGCCCCACCCCGACTCTCCGGGGTGGGGCGCAGCTACGTCCGGCATTGTCACGCCGAACCCCTACTCGGATCGGTACGACAATGACTTCATAACCCCCCCGCGGGCCGCGGGGCTGACGAGCGCTGGCGGTCGCGATGCATCTCCGCCTGAGAGCAATCCCCGCGAGCGCGGGGCCGACGCGGAGGACCCCACGAACACCGAGGGGACGGAGGAGCAATCCCCGCGAGCGCGGGGCCGACGTGCAGCACGCCGGCGGGCTGAGGATCGCCTCGGAGCAATCCCCGCGAGCGCGGGGCCGACCGCGGCCCAACCCCCCACCGCCGTCACTTTGCGGAGCAATCCCCGCGAGCGCGGGGCCGACCCCATGCGGTCCGCGATGGCACGGTCGCGGTCGGAGCAATCCCCGCGAGCGCGGGGCCGACCAGCGGCTCCTACACTGCGCTGCAGCAGCTCGGGAGCAATCCCCGCGAGCGCGGGGCCGACACTTCCTGACCTGCGGTGATTCGTGTCAGGGGCTGTCAGTTGCTTCAGTTCGATTAGGTAGGCGGTGTGTGAAGGAGTTCATGTCTCTTCTTGCGCGTGGGGGAGTTGTCGGTGCTGTGTCTTGCTCGCGAAGCGTACTCGTGTGGGGAGGTTCGGGGCGATGCTTGGGGACGGTTGGTGCTGGTACCCGCCCGAGGTCAGGAGCTGGTTGGGCGGGCCGGGGATAGCCCGTTGCTGTTGTACATGCTGGACGCCACGGTGGTGGCGGAGGTCGGTTGGCATCACTTGCTGACGCCGGTGACGCCGGGGCGTTTGGACCCTCTCGTTAGGGTCGAGGTGCAGTGCCGAGCGGTAGATCCGCCGGCCGCCTCCCGTTCGCCAGTTCGCCACCTGCCGTCCCGGTGCCGGGTTCAGGGGTGTTGTCCGCTGTCCTGGAGGCTGTTGCGGTCGGTGGTGCAGGTGTCGAGTGTGGGGCATCGGTTGACGGTCCGGTGGACTCGACGGTGTGGCGGCGGGCGTCGGGTAGCACCGTGGTGTGTTACCAACGGCGCGGGCGCCGTGATCCGGGCGAGGGCGGTTTGGCACCGTCTTCGACAGACCCTGTCAGGCTCGTGTCCGCCTTGCTCGCACCCTCGATGAGACCAGCTCTCGGGGTCACCGGTGCGATGGGCTGGTCTCCTGAACCATCCCCGCGAGCACGGGGCCGACCTTTCCCAAGTCGTCCCCTTGGCCTTACTCGGGGAGCAATCCCCACACATGCGGGGCCGACAGCGCGGCCTTCGCCTTGATGGTGTCGAAGGTGGGGCAATCCCTGCGTCCGCGGGGCCGACGGCCAGTTGGACCCGCTTGCCTCTCGGGATGAGGAGCAATTCCCGCGAGCGCGGGGCCGACCCGGGGTGGACGCGGACGTCGCTGAGTCGGTCGGAGCAATCCCCGCGAGCGCGGGGCCGACACCCGGATGAAGGTCAAGGCGGCAAGCTACAAGGAGCAACCCCCGCGAGCGCGGGGCCGACGTGGGGTGGTCTGGTCAAGGCCCTGACCGGCGGGAGCAACCCCCGCGAGCGCGGGGCCGACGCGTACGGCGGGCGGGGCGGCCAGGCACATCGGGAGCAACCCCCGCGAGCGCGGGGCCGACTTCTGGCCTAGACAATCAGGACGGTACTCCGGAGAGCAACCCCCGCGAGCGCGGGGCCGACCCGGAAGGGTCGTTGCGGCAGTATGGCGAAACGGAGCAATCCCCGCGAGCGCGGGGCTGACGAGGCGTCCGCCGCTACCAGTGTGGCGGTCCAGGAGCAACCCCCGCGAGCGCGGGGCCGACAGCCGGCCGTCCTCGCCGAAAGGCCCGTGCATGGAGCAACCCCCGCGAGCGCGGGGCCGACGCAACGGTCCAATGGGACATCCCCTCTTGGGAGGAGCAACCCCCGCGAGCGCGGGGCCGACCAGGGGTGACGCAGGGGACGGGGAGGTCTCGGGGAGCAACCCCCGCGAGCGCGGGGCCGACCTCGTGCGGGACGGGGGAGGCGGGGCGGGCCATGAGCAACCCCCGCGAGCGCGGGGCCGACGCCTGCCGCAACAGGCTGCGGCGCTCGTGCTCGGAGCAACCCCCGCGAGCGCGGGGCCGACACTTCCTGACCTGCAGCGATTCTCCTCAGAGAGCGCCGATTGATTCAGTTCGATTTGGTAGGCGATCCGTAGCGGCGGTCATGTGGTGTCGTCGTCTCTTCTCACGGCCAAGTCCATTGTCGGTGCCGCGTTCTAGGCTCTTGAAGCGTACTCGCACATGGAGGTCGGGACGATGGCTGAGGACCGCTGGCAGTGGTACCCGCCCGAGGTCAGGGGCTGGCTGGGCGCGTTGTGGGGGAAGTCGGCCGGGCGGGCCGGGGGGTCTGCCAACCTCCTGCTGTCGCACATGTTGGACACTGCTGCGGTGGCGGAGGTCATCTGGGACCGCTACCTGCCGCCCGTGACAAAGCGGCGCCTGGACGCCGTCGCGGGCGGCCGGGGGAAGGGGCGGCGTCTGTTCGCCTGGCTGTGCGGGATCCATGACTACGGCAAGGCCGTCCCCGCCTTCCAACACATGGACTCCGACTTGGCGGACGCCGTTCGCCAAGCGGGCCTCTCATGGAACAAGTACGCGGTGAAATCCGAGTCCTGGCGGCACGACAAGGCCGGCGGTCTTTTGCTGCGGGCGGCGCTTGCCGACGCGGGGTGGGTGGAGGAACAGGTCGACTGGGTCTGGCCGTTGGTCGCCGGCCACCACGGTCGCTTCCCCACGCTGGGCCAGCTGCCTCCGAAGAAGGCGGACCTGCAAGGGAAGGGGCCGTCCTGGAAGCTGGCCCAGTCGGCGCTGGTGGAGGTGTTCTCCCGGGAGCTCGGCTTCGGGGGAGGGGCGCCGTTGGCCGCGGTGGAACCTGTCCTGGTGCCGGGTCGTGCGGTGCAGCTCCAGCTGTCCGGCTTCGTGGTGATGGCGGACTGGATCGCCAGCGACGAGCGGCACTTCGCCGGGGTGCCGGACCTGGCGGCGGTGACGATGCCGCAGGCGCGGCAGCGGGCCGCGGCGGCGTGGGCGCGGCTCGGTCTGCGGGGCGGGTGGGGAGCGCTGCCAGTACCCGGTCCGGAGGCGTTCCGGGACCGTTTCGGCCACGGGCCCAGGCCTTCGCAGGAGCTGGTCCTCGACGTGGTGCGCCGGATGGGCGGACCGGGACTGGTGATCGTTGAGGCGCCGATGGGGGAGGGCAAGACGAAATCCGCACTGGCTGCCGTCGAGTTGATGGCGGCGCAACACGGTGCGGACGGGGTGTTCCTGGGCATGCCGACCCAGGCGACCGCGGACCCGATGTTCACCCAGGTCCGTTCGTGGCTGCGTCAGGTCGGCGACGGGCTGGAGGACCAGGTCGCGCTGCTGCACGGCAAGCGGATGTTCAACAAGGAGTGGCGGGGCCTGCTTGAGGGCGCCGGTGAGTGGGGGCAGGACGCCGACGACTGCTTCGCATCAGTGGGCGAGGACGAGTACGGCCTGCCGGCCACCTACGCGGACGGATGCCAGGAGGCGGAGCGGAAGGTTCCCGCCGAATGGTTCCTCGGCCGTCGTCGCGGTCTGCTGAGCCCGTTCGCGGTCGGCACCGTCGACCAGCTCCTGTACGCGGCGACCCGCACCAAGCACGTGATGCTCCGGATGGCCGGCCTGGTCGGCAAGGCCGTGATCCTGGACGAGGTCCACGCCGCCGACGTCTACATGTCGCAGTTCCTCCTGGAGGGCCTGTGGTGGCTCGGGCAGGCTGGGGTGCCGGTGGTGCTGCTGTCGGCGACCCTCCCGCCCGAGCAACGCCGCCGCCTCGTCGCCGCATACCTGGCTGGTACGCGGTCCGCGGAGGTTTCGGAGGCACTGGAGCTGCCCGAGCCGCAGGGCTACCCGAGCGTGACGGCGGCCTGGACCGGGCGGGACAGCAGCACGGAGCTGTTGGTCGAGAGCACCGGGTCCTGGCGCGAGGACCTCCAGGTGCGGGTCGAGGTGCTCGACGAGCCGCCGGCACGTACCTCTTCCCACCAGGACCTGCAGCACGCACCGGAGCCGGCGGACGCCGCCGTGACCGACTACCTGCGGGAGCGACTGGCCGACGGCGGATGCGTGCTGATCATCCGCAACACCGTGGCCCGCGCCCAGAACACGTTCGACGCCCTCCGCAAGGAGTACGGCTCCGACGTCCGGCTCCTGCACGGCCGTCTGCACGCAGGCCACCGGGCGGACCGCACGCAGGAGGTGCTGCGCCTCCTCGGCCCGCCCGAGAAGGGTGTCGAGCGTCCCGGCAGGCTGATCGTGGTCGCCACCCAGCTCGCGGAGCAGTCCTTCGACGTCGACGCCGATCTGCTGATCACCGATCTCGCACCCATGGACCTGCTCCTCCAGCGCATCGGCCGCCTCCACCGCCACGACGGCGTCAAGCGCCCCCGCGCGCTGTCCCGGCCCACGGTTGTCGTTACCCGCACCGGCCTCGACGGCGAGAAGGTACCGTCCGTCCTGCGCGCCTCCGAGAAGATCTACGGCCGCTACCTTCTCCTGCGGACGGCCGCCGAGGTCGAGCGGGCGGCGGCCGCCGGAGGCGCGTGGAACATTCCGGGCCGGGTGCCGGACTTGGTCGCCCGGGTCTACGGCACGGTCCCGGTCGTTCCGGCGGCGTGGGCCGAGGCCGAGGCGCAGGGTCGGCAGGAGTGGGAGGAGCGGCAGGCCGAGCGTCGAGCGAAGGCGGCCGAGTACGTGCTGACCCGAGCGGGGGAGCACGGGTCGCCGACGCTGGCAGGGCTGCACTTCGGAGGTCACGGCACCCTCTCCGAGGGCCAGTTCGAAGCGCTCGTCCGGGACGCGGACCCCAGCGTGGAGGTGGTCCTGGTCCGGCGGGAGGAGGCGGACGACTTCCGGGCGGTGACGGGCCGCAGGCTCGGGCCGAACGGCGAAGTAGCTGCGGAGGTGGTCGACGACGTGCTCTCCGGGACGGTGCGCCTTCCCGCCCGGCTGACCGAGGCGGCGAAGCAAGCGCTCGGCCCCCTGCCGGGGTGGCGGGACCATCCGTGGCTGCGCTACAGCCTGGCCCTGGAGCTCGACGGACAGGGCGAAGCGGCCATCGGTGACTTCCGGCTGCGCTACGACGACCTGCTCGGCCTCGTGGTGAGCGGAGGAAGACCGACCCGGTAGCGGGGCGTGTGGGTGGAACAGACGGAGTGTCGCCCCGCCCACACGCCCCCAACCCCGCGAGCGCGGGGCCGACTTTCAGCCGGAACCGGCTCGAAGACAGAGCCAGGGGCCATCCCCGCGCACCAATCCTGCGGGGCCGAGGGGCAATTCAAGCATTCGCCCCACAACAGACCTTCGCCGATGCCACGATGAACCAGTAGCAAGCCAGACAAAGCCAGTTGGGAGATCGGCGCGTGCCTGGGTACAACCTTGTCGAGGAACCGTGGCTGACAGCGCGGCCCGTCGGCGGCGGCCCGCCCGTGGAGCTGGGGATCGCCGAGGCTCTGGCCCGGGCCCACGAGTTCGAGGGCCTCGTCGTCGAGTTCTCCACCCAGCTGCCGGCAGTCCTGCGCCAGGTCCTGCTGCCCGTCGTCGCCCACGCCACCGGCGCTCCCGGGACCCTGCGGGAGAAGGGTGACCGGCTCGCACAGAAGGACGGGTTCACGCAGGACGAGCTCGACAGGCTCCAGGCCTACCTCGACGAGCACCGTGCGAAGTTCGATCTCTTCGACCAGGTCGCCCCGTTCGCGCAGGTCGCCGACTTGCGGACGGCCAAGGGCGAGACGAAGGGCTCCGCTGCCCTGGTGGCGACGGCGGCGAGCGGCAACAACGTCCCGCTGTTCGCCAGCCGCAGCGACGCGGACCCGCTCGACCTGACGCCGGCCCAGGCCGCCCACTGGCTCGTGCACACGCACTGCTGGGACACCGCGGCGATCAAGACCGGTGTCGTCGGCGACGACCAGGTCAAAGCGGGCAAGACGACAGGGAACCCGACCGGCCCGCTCGGCCAGCTCGGCGTCATCATTCCCACCGGGCGCACCTTGTACGAGACCCTCCTGCTGAACCTGCCGGTCACCCCGGCCGGCGTCCTCGGAGCCCCGCAGTGGACAAGGGGTCCGCACGGCCCCGCCTGGACTCCGCGCCCGGCCGAGGGCCTGCTCGACCTGTGGACGTGGCAGGCCCGGCGGATCCGGCTCGTCCCGCATCAGGACGAGGCTGGTCGGCTGAAGGTCGCCCGGGTGGTCGTCAGCGCCGGTGACCGGCTCACGCTCCTGCCCGTGCAGGAGCCGCACACCGCCTGGACGTTCACCGCGCCCGCCAAGAAGTCCGCGTCGGCCGTGCCCGAACGCAGGCCGCGCCGGCACACCCAGGGCAAGGCCGCGTGGCGGGGACTGGACGCCCTCCTCACCCCGGCCCGCCAAGGCCCGGACGGCGTCTTCGAGACCAGCGTCCTGCTGGACGAGGCCAGTGCCCTGCGGGTACTCGGGAAGCTCGACGCCGACTACCCGCTGCAGGTCGAGACCTTCGGCATGGTCTACGGCACCCAGTCCTCCGTCGTCGAGGACGTCATCCACGACGTGATCCCGCTGCCGCTGCTCGCCCTCCACCAGGACAGCGAAGCCCACGAGCTCCTCCTGGACGTCGCCGAACAGGCAGAACGCCTCGCGAAAGCCGTCAACAACCTCTCCGCCGACCTGCGCCGAGCCGCTGGCACCGACCCCATCCCCTGGGACAAGGGTCAGCGCCCCGGCGACCTCCTCCTGCACACCCTCGACCCCCTGGTGCGCCGCCTGCTCGCCGGCGTCCGTGCCGCCGGTACCGACGACGACATCCTGGAGCGGGGCAGGCTCGCCTGGGAGGAACTCGCCCACCACCGTGCGCGGGGCACCGCGAACGAGCTCCTGCTGGCCGCCCCCGCCACCACCTTCGAGGGGCGCACCGTCAGCCCGGCCGGCAAGTCGGGCAAGCCGAAGGCCTACACGCTCGGCACAGCCGGTGCCAACTTCCGGAACCAGCTCCACGAAATCCTTCCCCGGTACGCCGACGCCCTCCGGGAAGCGGCCGCTGCCCGGGCCGCCGAGACCGGACCCGACCCCGACCCCGCCCCTGGAGCGGACCTTGACGACTGAACACACCACCCCCGCCAAACGGCGCCCGTACTGGGACGCATGCACCGCCCCCGACCACACCTGGCGCCTCGACCCCCGTAGCGGGCAACCGCGCCGCCCGCCCGGCGAAGACCTCGCGGCCCTGCGCTCCGGCCTCGGGCGCCCCGTCATGGACAGCCCCAAGATGTGGCCGCTCTACAGCTGCGAGGTCAACGACGTCCTCGCGCTGCGCGACGAGGTCTCCGACGAGCAGAAGGCCGAGCACGCCGCCCTCGCCCTCTACGGCCTGCACCAGCAGAGCCAGTCCACACCGATGCACCGCCGCGGTACCAAGCTCGGCGAAGCCCTGCGAGCCCTGCGCCGCAGCGGCAAGTTCAGCGAAGAGGCGCTCGACACCCGCGTCGCCCAACTCGCGGGCGCCACCAGCGTCTCCGCACTGCTCGTTCATCTGCGCGGCCTGATCATCCAGCTGCGCACCGTCGGGCAGCCGCTGGACTACAACCACCTGATGGCCGACATCCAGGCCTGGCACCACACCGACCGGCGCCCGCAGGTCCGCCTCAAGTGGGCCATCGGCTACCAGGCCTGGAAGGACAAGGCCCCCGCCGGCTGATCGCGCTTCGATCCACCCGGACTACCACCCATCTACGGAGTAGCGCATGACCGACCGCCTCTACATCGACGTGCACATCCTGCAGACCGTCCCGCCGGCGAACCTCAACCGGGACGACAACGGCAACCCGAAGGAGGCCTACTTCGGCGGCAAGCGCCGCTCGCGCGTCTCCTCCCAGGCCTGGAAGCGCGCCACCCGCATCCACTTCGCCGAGAGCCGCGACCGGCAGGACCTCGCCACCCGCACCAAGCGGATCGCCTCCCAGCTCGCCAAGGGCATCGCCGAGCGCACCGGCATCGAGGCCGAGGCCGCGCAGCGGATCGCCGGCGCCCTGATCAAGTCCACCGGCATCTCGGCGGGCAAGAAGGAGGGCGACACCGCTTACCTCCTCTTCTACGGGCGCCGCCAGCTGGACGGCATCGTCGACCTGGTCGCCGACACCGCCGCCGACCTCGCCGCCCTCGACGCCAAGGCCCTGGAAGAGGCGGTCAAGGCGCTGCCGGTCAAGGAACAGCTCCAGAGCGGCCACCCGGCGGACGTCGCACTCTTCGGACGCATGGTCGCGGACATCCCCGGCCTGAACGTGGATGCCGCGACGCAGGTCGCGCACGCCATCTCCACTCACGCCGCCGAGCTCGAGTTCGACTACTACACGGCCGTCGACGACGAGAACACCGCCGAGGAGACCGGCGCCGGCATGATCGGCACCATCGGCTTCAACTCCGCCACCCTCTACCGCTACGCGACCGTCGGTCTGCACCAGCTGCGCGGCAACCTCGGCGACGACAAGGCCGCCGTCGACGCGGTCGACCTGTTTGTCGACTCCTTCGCCCGCTCCATGCCCACCGGTTACGGCAACTCCTTCGCCCACCGCACCCGCCCGAGCCTGGTGGCCGTCGTCGTGCGCGCCGACCAGCCGGTGAACCTCGTCTCCGCGTACGAGAACCCGGTCCCGGCGAGCCGGGGCATCGTCGCGGAATCCGCGCGCCGCCTCGCCGGGGAGTTCGCCACCGCCACCGAGCAGTGGGGCGACACCCCGCTGTACGTCGGCATCTGCCACACCTTCACCGAAGGCGGCGACGAGACCAGGGAGGAGCTGACGAAGGCTTTCGGCGCGAACCGCACCTTCCCCGAGCTGCGCGAGGGACTGCGCACCGCCCTCACCGAGCGGGTGAACGACAACTGATGCCCGCCAACCCCACCCCCACGCAGGCCACGGCCGACGGGGAACAGGCGGTCCTCGTCCTGCGTCTGGCCGGCCCGCTCCAGTCCTGGGGCGACCGTAGCGCCTTCAACCGCCGCGACACCCCGCCCCAGCCGACCAAGTCCGGCGTCGTCGGCCTGCTCGCCGCCGCCGCCGGACTTGGTCGCGAAGCGGACATCACCGCCCTGGTCGGCCTGCGCCTGGGCGTGCGCATCGACCAGCCCGGCACGCTGCTGCGCGACTACCACACCGTCAGCGACTACCGGGGTCGGCCGCTTCCGCAGGCCGGCGTCAACGCCAAAGGCCTGCAGAAGCCGACCTCCCCGGCCAAGGACACCCACGTCACCCACCGCTACTACCTCCAGGACGCGGTGTTCGTCGCCGCCGTCCAGGGCCCGGCCGCCCTCGTCACGGCACTCGCCGAGGCGGTCCGCCGCCCCGCCTTCCCGCTCGCCCTCGGCCGGCGCTCCTGCGTCCCCACCCAGCCGATCGCCCTCGGCGAGGTGCGCGGCGGCACCGTGGAAGACGTCCTGGCCGAGGAGCCCTGGCAGGCGGGCCAGGCTGCCAAGAACGCCTACCGACGGCGGGCCGAGCGTGCCCCCGAGCCGTTCTCTCCCCACCGGATCGACCTGGCCGCGACCTTCGACGACCCGTCGGGCGGCGACACCTTCCAGGACGTCCCGCGCTCCTTCGACCCCCGCGAACGCGGCTTCTCCACACGGCGGATCCGCCACGCCTGGCTCGACGTCCCCAGCGGGCTCGACCCGATGACCACGCCCGCCGAACCGGCCGCCGCGGCCGACGGCCACGACCCGTTCGCCCTGCTGGGCTGGTGACCCGATGACCTACCTCTCCCGCGTCCGCATCAACCCCCTGCGCGCGGCCAGCCGCACCCTGCTCGCCAACCCCCGGGCCCTGCACGGCGCCGTCACGGCAGGCGTCCCCGACACCGCCCCTGGCGACCGGATCCTGTGGCGCCTGGACGCCGACCACCCGCGCCGCCCCGTGCTGCTCGTTCTCACCCCGTCCAAGCCGGACTGGACCCACATCGTCGAACAGGCCGGATGGCCCGACGCCGACGGCGAGCACTACGCGATCCGCGACTACAGCCCGCTGTTCGCCCAACTCGCCGTCGGCCGGGAGTTCGCCTTCCGCCTCAAAGCGAGCCCCGTCCAGAACACCTCCAAGCCCGACAAGGCGAGCGCGCACCGCACCAGGACCGCCGCCGAACTCCACCACCGCTCCTACCGCATGGCCCACCGCACCGCCGCCCAGCAGCTCACCTGGTTCCTGGACCGCACCGGCCGCTGGGGCTTCACCATCCCCGAGGCCCGCACCGACGGTCCGGCGCCGGGCCTCGAACCATCGGCCACCGACGCCCAGCCGGCCCGCGAGGTACGGATCACCGACCGCAGCCGCACCACCTTCACCAAGCCCGGCACCCGCACCGCCGTCACGCTCACCACCGCCACCTTCGAAGGCCGCCTGTCCATCACCGACCCGGGCCTCCTGCAGGCCGCCCTCCTCGGCGGCATCGGCCCCTCCAAGGCCTACGGCTGCGGCCTGCTCACCCTCGCCCCGCCCCCCGCCGGAGCCCGCTGACCGATGGCCGACATCTGGTGGAAAGCCCACCCCCACGACCTGCACCGCCTCGCCGACCGCGTCTCCAGCGTCTACGTGGAACGCAGCCACATCGACCGCGACGAGAACGCCGTCGTCGTCATCAACAAGCGCGAGACCGTCCGCATCCCCGCCGCCATGGTCGCCGTGATGCTGCTCGGCCCGGGCACCCGCATCACCCACGGCGCCGTCAACCTCCTCGCCGACTCCGGCACCACCGTGTGCTGGGTCGGCGAGCAGGGCGTGCGCATGTACGCGGCCGGACTCGGCCCCAGCCGTGGCGCGGGCCTGCTCAACCGGCAGGCCTGGCTGGTCAGTCGGACCAAGGAACGCCTCGCCGTCGCCCGGACCATGTACCGCATGCGGTTCCCCGGCGAGGACGTCAGCACGGCCACCATGCAGCAGCTGCGCGGCCGCGAGGGCGCCCGCATCCGCAAGCTCTACCAAGCCGAATCACGCCGAACCGGCGTCCCGTGGAACGGGCGCGTCTACAAGGCCGGCGACGCCCACGCCGCAGGCGACGACCTCAACCGCCTCCTGTCGGCGGCCAACGCCGCGCTCTACGGGATCTGTCACGCCGTCATCACCGGCCTCGGCGCCAGCCCCGGCCTCGGCTTCGTCCACACCGGACTGGCGACCTCGTTCGTCCTCGACATCGCGGACCTCTACAAGGCCGAATACACCATCCCCCTCGCCTTCGACCTCGCCAAGCAGGGCCACACCGAGGAACGCGACGCCCGCCTCGCCCTGCGCGACCGCATCGCCCAGGACAAGCTGCTGGGCCGAATCGTCCACGACGTCAAGACCCTCCTCAGCCCGGACGGCACCGACATGCCGGACGTCGAGGTCAACGAACTCTGGGACGAACGTGTCGGAACTGTCCAGGGCGGCGTCAACTGGTCGGGCACCGAAGGCCTGTCGGTGCCCGCCGCCTCCGACCCGGGAATGGGCGACGAACACCTGGCCATCATCGGCCCGGAGTTCACCCAGGACACGAGCAGCCCATGACCGTCATCATCCTCATCGCCGCCCCCGAAGGCCTGCGCGGCCACCTCACCCGCTGGATGGTCGAGGTCAACGCCGGCGTCTTCGTCGGCACCCCGAGCCGCCGCATCCGCGACCGCCTCTGGGACCTCCTCGCGACCCGCATCGGCGACGGCCAAGCCGTCCTCGTCGAACCCGCCACCAACGAACAAGGCTGGACGGTCCGCACCGCCGGCAAGGACCGCTGGAAGCCCGTCGACTTCGACGGACTGATCCTCTCGGCCCGCCCCCGCCGATAAACCAGCAGGTCACGAAGCATCGGCCCCGCACGCGCGGGGATGTTCCTAGGCGCGGGTCTTGTGCTCCAGCGGCTTGTCGATCGGCCCCGCACGCGCGGGGATGTTCCCTGACCTGACCTGCGGAAAAGGAGTCCGACATGATCGGCCCCGCACGCGCGGGGATGTTCCCCCCCGACCGGCCCGGACGCCTGGGACGCGCCCGATCGGCCCCGCACGCGCGGGGATGTTCCAGTCTGGACCGGGGGCATGGGCTTCTACGACCAATCGGCCCCGCACGCGCGGGGATGTTCCTCCGGAGTGGGACACCGAGGCAGTCGCCGCCGAGTCGGCCCCGCACGCGCGGGGATGTTCCCTCATAAGGCGTACGGCTGTTCTCTGCTACCCAGTCGGCCCCGCACGCGCGGGGATGTTCCCGAGCTGTAGGTGTCGCGCTCGACCCCCGGGAGATCGGCCCCGCACGCGCGGGGATGTTCCCCCGGAGCGCATCAACCCCCCGGATGTCGACCTATCGGCCCCGCACGCGCGGGGATGGTTGGTCCTGGAAGGGCGGGGATGTTCCCTAGGAACCGGTCCTTCGCCCGGGCTATGACGATGGAGACGTCCGGGCAGAGCTCCTGTCTTACTGGGGCCCTGCCCGTGGCGAGCTGTCAGAACTGGTGGTCGAAAGCCACGGTCACCGGCGCGTGGTCGCTCCAGCGTTCGGTGTAGGTCGATGCGCCGGCGGAACGACGCCTTTTCGAAAAAGGTCCACCCGTTCGGGCATGTGCTATTCGAGGGCGCCTGCTGGCCTGGGCGGTAGGGGACCTCCTGTGAGTGGCATGACAGCGTTGGCGCCGGTTCGGGTGGTCGTTGGTTCGTGTGTCATGCGGAAGCCGGGTTCCCGGGCGTTACGCGCGCCTGGGCGGCGAGAGCGGTCACTTCTACGCGCATTCCCTCGATGGCGAGTGCGGCGACTGCGACGCAACACCGCGCCGGATAGGGCCGTGGCACGATCTCGGCGTAGACCTCGTTGAAGATGCCGCGGTCCTCGATGTCGGTGAGGTAGATCGTCAGGTGCAGCAGTCGGCTCAGGTCGCTGTTCGCCCGCCTGAGTGCGTTGGCCAGGTTGGTGAGCGTCTGCCTGGTCTGCTCCCGCATGTCGCCCAGCTCGATCGAGCCGTCTTCGCGGTCTGGAATCTGCGTGGTGCACACAAGGCCGCCGAAGCCGGTGGCATCTGCGGACAGAGCGTCTTCGGATGCAACTGCTCCGGCCTCGGTGTGGCTGACGGTGCCAAAGCTCATGGTGTTCCGTTCGTGTCGGTACGAGTGGTGAGGAGATAGGTCGCGGTGTCAGTCCGGGCTGTTGCCGACACGGACGTTCAGGGTGTTTGGAGCGTGTGCCTGGCGCGCGGGTAGGCGTCGTTGGTCCCGGGAGCCAGGGCCGAGGTGCTCAGGGCCGAGGTGCTCAGGGCGTTGAGGGTGATATTGCCTGTGAAGGCGAGCGCGGTTGCCGTCTCGTCGCGCAGGATGTCGAGCACGGCGGTGACGCCGGCTTCGCCGGAGTGGACCAGTCCGTAGACGGCCGGCCGGCCGATCAGGCCGGCGGTCGCGCCGAGGGCCCGGACCTTGACGATGTCACTACCGCGCCGGATGCCGCCGTCGACCAACACTTCGGCCTGGCCGTCGACCGCCTGCACGATCTCGGGGAGTGCGCTGACGGTGGAGGGTTGTGCGTCGAACTGTCGGCCGCCATGGTTGGAGACGAAGATCGCGTCCACGCCGACGTCCACGGCCCTGCGGGCATCCTGCGCGGTCATCACACCCTTGATCGCGAGCTTTCCGCGCCAGCGCTTGCGGATCCGGATCACGTCGTCCCAGGTCACCGCGTCGTTCTCGGTCTCCATGAACTCGCCCATCTCGCGAATGTTCATTGCCCGGCCGTCGATGCTCTGATCGCCGAACGTAATCTTGGGGCCGAACAGGAAGTTGGCGACCCAGCGCGGCTTCGTCGCGGCGTTCAGCACACCCCGGAGCGCGGGGCGCGCCTGCATCGTGAAGCCGTTACGGAGGTCGCGTTCGCGCTTGCTGGACACGGCGACGTCGCCGGCCAGGACGAGGACCGGAACGTCGGCCTCCTCGGCGCGGTCGAGATGCTGGTCGACGAGTCGCTGGTCCGGCCAGATGGCGGCCTGGCACCAGACGGCGCCGGGAGCCGCGGCCGCCACCTTCTGCAACGGCGCGCCGGACCAGGCGCTGTGCACGAAGACGGTTCCCGCGGCACGGGCCGCTCTGGCGAGCGCGACGTCGGCGTCGCGGTGGAACAGGGACAGAAGGCCCATCGGTGAGATGAGCACCGGCGTTCTCAGGGTTTGCCCCAGGACGGTCGTGCTGAGGTCGATGCCGGAGACGTCACTCATGACGGACTGCCGCAGGCGCAGCGCAGCGAGGTCGGTGATGTTGCTGCGCAGCGTGATCTCGTCGAGTGCGCCGCCTTCGAGGAAGTCGAAGACGATCCGCGGCAGGCGGCGGCGGGTGGCGCGGCGGAAGTCGTCGATGTTGACGGGCAAGCTCATGATGCGGTGTTCCTGTCCTCGGAACCGATGGATGTGATGGCGTCCTGGGAGGCCTTGAAGTGGCTCATGAAGGTGGTGACCAGCGGATGCGTCGAGGTGAGCCACTCCTGCGGGCCGGCGTCGTAGGCGACCGTGCCGCCGTCCATGAGCACGATGCGGTCGGAGACATCGAGGGCGAAGCGCACCTCGTGGGTGACGATCACCATCGTCATGCCGCCCTCGGCGAGCTGACGGATGACACGGAGCACTTCGCCGACCAGGCCCGGGTCGAGGGCCGAGGTGGGCTCGTCGAAGAGCATGAGTTTGGGGTGCATGGCCATGGCCCGGGCAATCGCCACGCGCTGCTGCTGCCCGCCCGACAGCTGGCGCGGGTACGAGTCCGCCTGGTCGGCGAGGCCGACCTGGGCGAGGAGGTTCCGTGCCTCCTCCTCGACCTCACCGCGCCGCCGGCCGAGGACCTTCCGCGGGCCGATGGTCACGTTGTCCAGAGCGGTCAGGTGGCCGAAGAGGTTGAAGTGCTGGAACACCATGCCGATGTCCTGGCGCTGCCGGCACAGGACCGACTCCTTGACCTCGTGGAGGTCATTGCCCCGCCGGTCGTAGCCGACGAGTTGACCGTCGACGCTGATGGTTCCGGCGTCCACCGGTTCGAGATGGCTCACACAACGCATCAGGGTCGACTTGCCCGCTCCGGAGGAGCCCAGGATGCTGACCACCTCGCCGCGCTGGACGTCGAGTGTGGCGCCGCGCAGGATGGCGGCTTGGCCGTAGCTCTTCTTGACGTTCCTTACCGTGAGCATCGCTGTCATGACTTACCGTCCGAGGTGGGGGAGGGGGACCGCAGGGAGGCGAGGTGGTTCGCGGCGCGTGTGGTCCATGGCTGCTGCCGGACCCGGAGCACGACCTGAAGGCGGCGTTCCAGGTAGGCCTGGGCGAGGGAGGCGACGGTCGACAGTGCCAGGTACCAGATGCTGGCGACGATGAGCAGCTCGATGACCAGGTAGTTGACCGCGTACACCTGCTGGGACGCGGTCAGCAGTTCGTGGGCGGCGATGACGCTGACGAGCGAGGTGTTCTTGAGCATGTTGATCAGCTCGTTGCCCGTCGGCGGAACGATCGTGCGGAGCGCCTGCGGGAGGATCACGTGGCGCATGGCCTGGCCGCGGGTCATGCCCAGGGTGGTTGCCGCGTCGCTCTGCCCTTGCTCGACGGAGAGGAGACCGCCTCGCACGATCTCGGCCATGTAGGCGGCCTCGTTGAGGCCGAGCGCGACGATGGCCGCGGCCACCGGAGTGATGAGGGAGTTGGTCTCGACGCTGAAGCCGAACGATGTGAACGGAACGTGCAGGGCGACCGCGGGGAAGATCAGAGCGAGGTTGTACCAGAAGATGATCTGGATGAGCACCGGTGTCCCGCGGAAGATCCACAGGTAGAGTCCGCTGATCATCCTGAGGACGGGGTTTCTCGACCTTCGCATGACGGCGAGGACGACGCCGCCGACGATGCCGACACTCTGCGCCACGAGCGTGAGCAGAAGTGTGAGCCCGATGCCCTCGAGGATGGAGCGCGTGGTCAGGTAGGAACCGACCTCGCTCCACACGATGTTGGGGGAGCTTGCGAAAGCCCACACGATCCCGGTGCCGGCCGCCAGGGCGACGAGCGCGGAGACCCACCGCCACGGGTGGCGCCGCGCGATGGTGCGCAGCTCGTCCTGATCGGTGTTCGGTTCCGGAAGAGTCGAGTTGATCACTGAGTGTCTCCGTTGATGGTGGCTCTGGTGACCAGGGAGCCGCCGGTGATCCCGTACTTCGCACAGATCTCGGCGTAGGTGCCGTCGGCGATGAGGGAGTCGAGCGCCGTGGCGACCGCCTGGGCCAGAGCCGGATTGTTCTCGTCGACCGCGAAGCCGTAGAGGAAGTCCGGCGCGATGGTGCCGAGAACCTCGGCGTAGCGCTGGGGCTGGGTGCCGGCCAGGTGCTGAGCCACGACGCGGTCGACCAGGACCACGTCCACCCGCCCGCTCCGGACCGCCACCACGGCTTCCCTGTCGGTGGGGAAGACCTGCGCGGAGACCGCCTTGCCGCCGTCCTCCAGGCACCTCGCCGAGACGGTGTCCACCACGGCGACGGTTGCGGAGCCGTTCGCGACGCCGACCTTCCTGCCGCACAGGGCGGAGGGCTGCGGGTACCGGGACTCGTCCGCGGCCCGCGCGATGCCCGCGATGCCGCCCTTGAGCATGTCGACGAAGGTGACCTGCTTCCGGCGCTCGGGGAAGTCACCGAACGACGACGCCAGCATGTCGTGGCGGCCGGCCTTCAAGGCGGGGATCAGACCGTCCCAGGAAGCGTTGGAGAAGCTCGCCTTCAGCCCTAGACGCTCGGCCACCGCTGTGGCCAGGTCGATGTCGATACCCGCAAGGGTCGCCCCGTCCGGTGCGTAGAACTCCATCGGCACAAACGGCGCGTTGGTGCCGACGCGCAGTACCCCGGCCTGCTTGGCCAGGCTCGACGCGGTGCCGTTCGCGGACGTCGGCGACGTGCTCGCACCACCCTCCTGGTATCCGCACGCCGTGAGGAGAGTGGCTGACGTCGCGACGAGGACGGCGGCGACGCACCGCAAGGAAATAGACGTCAACGTGGGCTCCTGCGCCAGGGGGATTGTGGTCGCCAGGCCCCGTCGAAGGGGGCGGCGTGGGACCAGAGTAGGAGGGCGAACCTCCTATCGATACAGACCGATCTACAAAGAAGACGGCTGTCTGCTGATAAAATCTCCAAACATGGAGAGCAAAACCCCGGACCGGACCGCGTCGGCCATTGACGGCTTCCAACCGGCGTCTCTCTCGGAAGTGCTCGTGAACGTCGGAGCGGACCTGTGGCCGGCGCACCAGAATGACGACCCGCTCGTGCAGTCGATCGTGCTGCGCGAACCGACCGACGATGACGAGTACATCCCGCCGGGCGCGGTGCTCCTCGCGGTCGGCTTCCCTGCGCAGGGGCCCGCCTTCACCAGGCTGCTGGTCCGAGCCGGCGGAGCCCGGGCCGCCGCAGTGATCGTCAAGCCCGCCACGATCGACCCCGAGTCCCTGCGCGCGCTGGGCGAACTGCACAAGGTCAACACTGTGCTGGCACGCCAGTCCATCGATTGGCTGCAGCTGGCGACGCTCCTCAGGAGCAGTGTGTCCATCTCCGCGGCCGACGGTGTCGCGGGGGCGCGGCTCGGCGACCTGTTCACCTTCGCCAACGCCGTGGCCACCATGGCCGGCGGCGCCACCAGCATCGTCGACCCCGCGGGCCGGGTGCTCGGCTTCTCCAACCTCGCCGATCAGCCCATCGACGAGCAGCGCCGCAAGGTCACCCTCCTGATGAGCGAGGTCGATTCACCCTCGACCGACCCCGACTACCGTCTCATCTATGCCAGCCCCGGGTGCGTCTTCGTTCCCGGCTGCGCCGAGACCTACGGACGTGTCGCCGCCGCCGTCCGCAGCGAGGGCGAAGTGCTCGGCACCATCTGGGTCATCGTGACCGATCCGCAGCAATGCCACCACGTCATGCGAGCCCTGGAGGAGCTGCTGGACGCCGCCTCCCTCCACCTCCACCACGCACGCTCCTACGTCGACGTCAAACGGCGGCGCGAGGCCGACCTGCTCTCCAACCTCCTGCGCGATCCCCACCAGGCATCCGCATGCGCATTCGCGTTGGAAATCGCCGACAAGCAGTGGTATCGCCTTGCCACGCTCACCACGACCAACCCGCCCACACACACCGCTGAAGTCGTCTCCCACCGGCTCGTCCAACGTGTCTCGACCTGGCTGCACCTCATCCAGCCGAACGCGATCGTGGCGGAAGTCGACTCCCATCTCGTCATGCTCTTCAGCGGTCGGCACAGCCAGGAATGGACAACCCTCCAACACAACCTCGACGACTTCCTCCGCCGCGTCGAGCCCACCGCACCGTCACTGGCAGTCGTCGTGGGCCGTGAACTCCACGACACCCATGAGCTCAGCAACGACTACACCTACCTGCGCACCCTGGTGCGGCTGACCGCGTCCGGGCTCCTGACCCACCGCCCCAGCGGTGCCGTCGTGCTCATGGACGAGCACCTTCCCCGACTCGACCTGGCCACGATCGCCGACTGGTACCGCTCGACCAGCCAACTGCGCGTCCCTGTCCTCGAACGGATGAGGGAGATGGATCGTGAACGCGGCTCCGCGTACCTCGAAACTCTCAAGGCTTACATCGAAAGCAACAAGAGCATTCCCGCCACAGCGGCCGCCCTGAACGTCCACGTCAACTCGGTCCGCTACCGCATCGACAAGCTGCAGACGCTCTTCGATCTCGACCTGAACGATATCGACGTCTTCGCCTGGGTCCTCCTGCAATTCCGGTTCGCCGAATTCAATGCGCCGACAAGCCGCCCCGGCCCGGGATAGCCTCGATACTTCGTGACGGCGCATCAGGCCACTTGGCAGGCCGTCGTCGGATCCCGGGGCCGGCTCACCGAGATCCGCCATCCGACTGGGTGCACTGATTGGCGAGCTTCTTGGAGCCGGGGTTGTCCCACCCAGCATTGTGCTGCATCCACTCCAGGGCACGGCGCACCTCCGGAATCGCTGCCCGGATGTGGCCGCTGGTGATCAAGCGCTGGGCTTCGCGGAGGGCGAGTCCGGGCTCAGCGCGCCGAGACTCGTGAAGGGGGTACGGGACGGCCATCCCGAACGCTGCGGATGGCGCGGTCTGCTCCAACTGTTCCTCCCACCGACTTCTCGCGATGGAGATCTGGTCGGTGATGACCGCGGTGCCGGGATAACCCTCCGCCTGCGGAAGCGTTGCCGACACCTCCACCTCGAACCGGGCGTCGCCGGACCGGCCGGCCTCGATCGCGCGAAGCTGAGCCGTGGTCAGCGGGAATACCAGGGCTTGCCGATGAACGGTCACGGTCGGCCTGTGCGCCAGGTTCACCGTCACCCGCCCGACATCGAGCGGCACGGCGAGATGAACGTCGCGCTGGTGAGCGACACCCCTGGGGAGCAGCCGAACCTGCTGCTCTCCCTCCGTACCCGCGCAGAGCCCCCGGCCCCGGCGTCCGCGCCGCGTGCCGAGGTGAGCCCGACCGAGGCGCGGATCCTGGCTGCGGCCGCCCGGGGTGACACCACCGCCCAGATCGGCAGGGAGATCGGCCTGGCCGCGGACGGCGTCAACTACCACCTCGCCCGGCTGAGCCGCCGGTGGCACGTCCCCAACCGGACGGCGCTGGTGGGGCGGGCGTACGCGTTCGGCGTCCTCGTGGCGGAGGTGTGGCCGCCGGAGCCTGCCCGCCGCACGTGACGGCCATCAACTGGCCCGGCGCAGGTGTCGGGGCCCGGCCGGGCGGGGTTGCGGACAGCGTCGGCGGCGCCGACAGCACGGACCGCTCTCGCCGATCGCGGTCAACGGCAGGACCATCACGACCACCGCGGACGGCTGTTCGTCCACCTCCCCGGCGGCCGGTGTCTCGCGACGGCTCCGGTCCGGCTGATCGAGCCCGCTGCCGGGAACGGCTCGCGCGGCACGGAGAAACCATTCCAATCGCGAGCTCCCCAGGCCGAGCGCCTCCGCGAGCTGCTGGACGGAGCGGCGCTGCGGTCGGCGCACCCGGCCCCGCTCGATGTCGCTGATCGTCCTCACACTGACCTGGGAACGCCGGGCGAGTTCCTCATGCGTGAATCCCACTTCGCGGCGAAGCGTCCTCAGCATGCCCCCGAATGCCGAATCCCCTTGTTGTGCCTTCGACACGTCACCCCCAGAATCTTGGCGCGTGGGAGCGCTCCCACGCGCATCGAGAGCGTAGCAGCACCTCATGTCCAGGTCAGCCGCGACACGCGCCAGTGGCTCGTAAGGAACAACGGGATGTGACGGCCTCTCAGTTCGGAGCCGTCCGAGGCCGTCAGGCCGAGGCGCGGACCGTCAGCTCGGTCGGAAGGATCACCTGGCGACGCGGCCGCCCAGGTTCGGCGATCTCCTCGAGCAGCAGCTGAACCATCAACCGCCCCATCGCCTCGGTCGGTTGGCGAACACTGGTGAGGGGCGGCTCGGTGCTACGGGCGATGACGGAGTCGTCGAAGCCGACGACGGCCACGTCTCCCGGCACGCGCCGCCCGGCCTCGCGCAGCGCCCGGAACGCGCCCACGGCCATCAGGTCGGAGGCACAGAACACGGCATCGAGGGTGGGCAGTTCGGCCAGGAGCTCGCACATCGCCGCATAGCCGCCCGCCTCGGTGAAGTCGCCGTGGGCGACGAGCGCGTCCTCCGGGGCGAGGCCGGCCTCCGTGAGCGCCTCCCGGTACCCCGCCAGGCGTGCCCCGGCCGCCTCCATGGCGAGCGGCCCCGTGATGGTGGCCACTCTGGTGCGGCCGCGCCCGACCAGGTGCCGGACGGCCGCCCGGGCCCCGCCGGCGTTGTCGGCGTGGACGTAGCTCAGCGATTCGCGCTCGGACCGGCGACCGCCCAGTACGGCCGGCATCCCGAGCTGTTCGAGCAGGTCGGGCAACAGGTCGTCCTGGCGCACCGAGACCAGGAGCACCCCGTCGACCCGACGCGCGGTGAGGTAGCGGGTCAGGCGCTCGCGCTCGTCCTCGTTGCGGACCAGGGTCAGCAGCAACTGAAGGTCGGTCGAAGCGAGTTCGTCGGAGATCCCGGTGATGACGTCCGCGAAGTACGGCTCCGACCTCAGCCGTGCCAGGCTCTCCGGGACGACCAGGGCGACGACGTCGGTGCGCGAGGTCACCAGGGACCGTGCCGCCTGGTTGGGTACGTAGCCGAGCTCGGCGACGGCGTGCTCCACGGCTTCCCTCGCCCTGGCGCTCACCTTGGGCGAACCGTTGATGACCCGGGACACCGTTCCCCGGCCGACTCCCGCGCGGGCGGCCACGTCCTCCACCGTCGGTCGCGCGGCAGGCCGGGCGCTTCCGGGGCCCGGCCTGTCAGTTCGGGGCATGATCACACTCCGGTGTGGCTCACTCTCGGGAGTGGCCATCCTACACGGTGTGAGAGCGCTCCCACGGGCGCTCCCACGGGCGCTCCCGCGGGCCCGGCCCGTCGGCCGGTCGGGAGGGTGCCCGACCGGCCGACGGGACCGGCGGTCACAGGGGCATGCCCTGCCAGCCGCCGAGGTCGGTGGGCGTCGTGCCCGCGCGGTAGTAGACGCGGCCGTCCGTGCCGATGGCGAACACGTGGAGGACGCCGCCGCCGTCGACGAGCGCGGTCGGGTAGTCGAGGACGGTGCCGCCGAGGTCCTGCCAGGCGCCGTAGGCGGTGTTCGGGGCGGTCTGGGCGGTGGTGCTCACGCCGCTGCCGCCGTTGCGCTCGAACAGGACGACCCGTCCGCCGACGGTGGCCATCGCCGGCTCGCCCACGCCCTTGTGGCCGCCGATGTTGGCCGGGGACTGGCTCCACGGTCCGCCGGGCTGGGTCTGGTAGCTGACGAGCATGGCGCCGGTGCCGGCCTCGCGGTAGGCGAGTTCGATGCGGCCGTCCTGGTCGAGCGCGGCCTTGGGCGGGCTGGCCGGCCGGGAGTTCGGGATCGGGCCCGGGCCGTTGATGGCGTCGTTCGGAGCGGTCTGCCACCAGTTGACGACCCCGTCGCGGGTGCTTGCGAAGACCTCGATCCTCCCGACGCCGTTGCGGATCGCGGTGACCGGGTCCTGGATGTCGGTGCCGTGCAGGTCGTCCCAGGTGGTCGTCCAGGCGCCGTTCGGGCTGGTCTGCCGGATCGTGCTGAGGCCGCCGCCGCCGTTCTTGACGAAGAGCTCCAGCCGGCCGTCCTGGGAGGCGACCACCGCGGGCACGCCGACCTGGTCCGCGTTGTTGAGCCCGGCGTTGGGGTTGCCGAGGTCGGCCCAGCTGTCCCGCCACACGCCGTTGGGCGCGGTCTGCGGGACGGAGACGATGTGGTGGTCGGTCAGGCGGCGGGCGAAGACCTCCATCCGGCCGTCCGCGTTGGTGCCGACGGCTATGCCCGGCGCCAGCCGGCCGCCCGGGTCGGCGAACCGTGCCGGGCCGCCCCAACTGCCGTCGGAGTTGCGCCAGTACGTGTAGAGGGAGCCCGCCCGGACGACGAAGACCTGCGGCCGGCCGTCCTGGTTCAGCCCGGCCCAGGAGGTGCCCCGCGACCAGCGGTAGTACATCCGGGAGAACCAGGCGGTTTCGTAGCTGCCCGAGTGGTCGTGGCTGGCGTACTCGGAGACGAACACGCCCTTGGTGTCGACCGTCGCCGGGTCGAGGTTCACCGGGCAGTCGCTGATGTTGTAGTCCCGGTAGTTCACCTGGATCAGCGAGCCGCCGTACTGGCTCGCCGCCACGCCGGCGAACTTCGCGGCGGAGATGTGGTCCGAGTGGTCGCCCTTGTAGCGGGTGTCCGGGAGCTCGTCCTGGGCCCGGAGCACGGTCGGCCGGTACGTCACCATGATCTGCCGCAGCACCTCGACGACGTCCGCCGCCGTGTAGGTCGACGGCCCGGACAGCGGGCTGTCCTTCGGGACGACCGTGGTGTCGGTGCCGCCGTTCAGCACGTCGGCGAGCCCGGCGTCGTGCAGGTTGAGGAAGATCAGGTGCACCGACCGGTCCTTGAGCATGTACCGCTCGACCTGCTTGCCCCCGACCGTCCACGCCTCGACCGTCCAGTGCCCGACCTCGTCGGTCGCCGGATCGGTGTCGCCGACCCCGGCCATCCGGGAGTAGGCGTTGACGGCGCCCATCTGGCGGTTCCAGGTGCGCAGCGGGTCGCCGGCGGGGTCCCCGCAGCCCGAACACGGGTCACCGGTGATGTTCCCGGCGGTGACGAACACCGTGACGGACGGCGTGCCGTTGGCTATCGCGTTGGACAGGTCCGGGTTCATGAACAGGATGTCGTCGTCCTCGTGGGCGACGACCTGCATGAACAGCGGCCCGGGGCCGGCGGCCATACGCGCGGCCGTACCCGTACCCGTACCCGTACCCGTACCCGTGGCCGCGGAGGCGCGGGTCGCGCTCCCCTTGGCCAGGACGGGTGCGGCGAGGGCGGTCAGTGCGAGGGAGGTGAGGAGTTGCCGTCGTCCGATTGCCATGTGATTTTCCCTCATTCGAGATTCGAGGCAGGCAGGTGATCACGCCAGGAGGAGATTGGCGGATTGTCGATCAGGAAGTGCCCGAGACGGTATATCGCAAATCCCGTCAGGCGCGACAGTCAACTGACGTACGATCAAGCCAATCCGCCTGTTTCTCGCCGATCTTGCCTGTCCAGCGCGGTTTCTGCTGGAACTTCCCCATGGTTTCCGCCTGATGTTCCTCCTGGTGAAATCCGGGCCTGCGGTGATTGCATGGTGCATGGCGAGCGGGCTCCGAGATTTCTCGGCGCATTCTCGGACCTCCTCCTTCGGGAAACGGATCGCCGCCATTTCTTCGTCATCCGAGCCATGCGGGAAAAGGGTTTTCCGTACCCGGCGAAAGGACTCCTGTGCACGTCGCCCACCGCCCACCGCGGGGCCGCCTGTCCGCTATGACGGCAGCCGCCGCCGTCCTCGGCACGTTCGCCGCCCTGCCGCCCGCGGCCCCGGCGAACGCGGCCGCCGGCTGCGGGCCGGTCCCCGTCGCGCTCCCGTCAGGCCCGGGCGCACCGCGCCCCGAGTCCTCTGCCTGGACGGGGAGTTGGGGTACCGCCATGAGCTTGGCCGGACCATCCGCGTCCTCGGGCGTGACGGGGCAGCAGACCCTGCGCATGGTCGTCCACACCAGCATCGGCGGCAGCTCCGCCCGGATTCGCCTGGTGAATACCTTCAGTCCGGACCAGGTGACCATCGGGCACGTCACCATCGCGGCCCAGGACAGGATCGCAGCCCAGAACGGGAACCCGGCCGCGCCGGCGGCCACACCGGTCAACTTGACGTTCGGCGGGTCCGGCCAGGCCGTCATCCCGCCTGGCAGCGAAATCTACAGCGACCCCGTCGCCTTCCCGGTCACCGCAGACGAGAACCTGCTGGTCAGCCTTTGGCTGCCCAACGGGGTCACCACCGCGCCCTACCACCCTTACACGCTCACCACCTCCTACACCTCCGCGCCCGGCGACGGTGCCGACCGCACCCGGGACACGGGCGGCGCCAACCTCTCGACCCCGTACCCCTACTGGGCCTTCCTCAGCGGCCTGGACGTCACGGCCGCCGGCAGCGACGGGACGGTGGTCGCCATCGGCGACTCGCAGGTGGACGGCGGGCACACCGACCAGGACTCCAACACCCGCTGGGCCGACGACTACGGGCGCGCCCTCAGCGCCCGGCCGACGCCCGAGGGCATCGTCAACAAGGGCATCTCCGGCAACCGGATCCTCACCGACGGGACGGGAGGACGCGTCGGCTTCGGCCAGAGCGCGCTCAACCGCTTCGACCGGGACGTCCTCTCCCAGACCGGAGTGCGGAGCGTCGTGCTCTACGAGGGCATCAACGACATCACGATGGACGACGCCTCCGACTCCGCGCTCGAGTCGGGGATCCAGCAGCTGGCCTCACGCGCGCACGCGGCCGGGCTGCGCTTAACCGTTGCCACCATCCCCGCCTTCCAGGGCTACACCGACTACACCGCCGCCCGGGACCGGGTGCGCCAGTGCGTCAACGACTGGATCCGCACGACGACGGCTATCGACGGCTTCCACGACTTCGACCGGGCGACCCGCGACCCGCTCAACCCGAGCGCCGCGTTCGCCGGTTACGTCTCCTCCGACCACCTGCACTTCACCACCAATGGGAACACGGCCCTCGCCGAGGTCCTCGCCCCGCGGCCCGCCCCGACCAGCCTCTCCCACACCTTCTCCCAGACGACGGCCGGAGCCTTCCACGGCAAGGGCATCGGCGACCTCGTCGCCCGCGACGACTCGGACGGGCACCTGTACGAGTGGGCGGGGCTGGGAGACGGGTCTTTCACGGCCAGGACCGACCTGACGGCCGGCTGGGGCGCGTTCTCCCAGACCACCGCCGGCGATTTCCGGGGGACTGGTCACGCGGACCTGATGGCGAGGGAGGACGCGACGGGCAACCTGTACATGTGGCCCGGCAACGGGGACGGCACCTTCGCCGGCCGCGTGCTCGTCACCGACGGCTGGGGTCCGTTCTCGCAGACGGTCGCCGGTGACTTCCGGGGGACTGGTCACGCGGACCTGATGGCGAGGGAGGACGCGACGGGCAACCTGTACATGTGGCCCGGCAACGGGGACGGCACCTTCGCCGGCCG
>NZ_JBIWAP010000008.1:250093-257510 GCF_044760075.1 Kitasatospora sp. NPDC098663
CGGCCGCGTGCTCGTCACCGACGGCTGGGGTCCGTTCTCGCAGACGGTCGCCGGTGACTTCCGGGGGACCGGCCGCGCCGACCTCATCGCCCGCAACGACACCTACGGCGTCCTCGACGAATGGATGAACACGGGCGGAGCCTCCTTCTCCCACGCCTTCCGGCTCACCGACGGCTGGTGACCGGCCGGTCGGCCCGTCCAACTCGTCCTGCCCGGCCAACGCGCTTGCACGGGACCACCGTTCGCAGCGGCGGCCCACCGGGCGGGGCGGCTCGCCGATGGCGAGGAGGACGTCCAGCAGGTCGCCTGGGGCCTCGGCCATGACGTCGTGTCCGGCGGGCAGGTCGTGCACCGTCCACCGCGGGTGATGGGCCAGGCGCCAGCCGCGGCCTTCCTGGACAAGGGCCACTCGACGACCGTCTGGAACCGCTCGGCCGGCAAAGCCGAGCAGCTCGTCGCCAAGGGCGCGACCCTCGCCGACTCGGTCAGGAGCGCGCTCGAGGCGAGCCCGCTGGTCGTCGTCCGCGTCTCGGACTACGACGCCGTGCACAGGCTGCTGGACCCGGCCTCCTCCTCCCTGGCCGGCCGCACCCTGGTCAACCTGACCATGGCGAGCTCCACCCAGGCCCGGGAGACCGCCGAGTGGGCGGCCGAGGCCGGCATCGACTACGTCGACGGCGCGATTCTGGCAGTGCCCCAGGCCATCGGCAGCGCCGAGGCCACCCTGCTGTACGCCGGCCCGCAGGACGCCTTCGAGAAGCGCCGGGCCACCCTTCGTGCACTCGGCGAGACCGGCACCGTCCACCTCGACGAAGACCACGGCCTGTCGGTACTACCGGTGCGCGAAGACGGCCGGCAAACCCGCCTGCAAGGGCCAGTCCGTCAAGGGCGAGCGCGTCACCACGGCGATCACCGCTCTGGTGGAGCGCTTGGCCGGGCTGGCGATGACGGTGCGCAGGTTCATCCCCGGCGAGGACCACACCGAGCAGCTCAACCACGTCACGGCGGCCATGAAGGACTTGCGCGAGGAGAAGCGCCGCAACCTGTTCGACTACCCCGGCGGCGACGACGAGTACTCCGAAGCCCTCGAGACCTTGGTCGACGAACGCCGACGCCTCGCCACCCTCCCACAACGCCCCTCCGCCTGGGTGGAAGTAGAGACCGGCCAGACCTTCGTGGATGCCTGGACCCAGGCCGACCAGGAACACCGCCGCCAACTCCTCCTCGGCCTCAAGGCTCGCCTCTACATGGCACCCACCATCGAAGGCTGGCACTTGCCCAAGGATCTCGTGGCCAGGATCGGGCAGCACGAACGGATCTGCGTGTAGGCGAGTGGGGCGTGGAGGTGGCGGTTTCCGGGGCTGAGTAAGCTCAGCGGTCAGTACAACTAGGTACGTGCAAGCCTGCCGGGCTCCCCTGGCTCGGCCAAGGGAGCCCGCCACTACCGTCCGGTGGACCTGGGCGCTCGCTGTGTCGTGTTCGTGGTCGCAGGGGTGTCGGCATCGGCCGGGCGTTGGTGACCGGACAGCAGGTAGGGCAGTTCGTCGGGGTGCTGTGCGAGCCGGGTACGGCGCCAAGCCGCATCGAACGACACGTTTCCCCGCAGAGCGCGTACCAGGCGCCAGGCCCGCCAACTGGTGCGTGGTGCCAGCAGGACACGCAGGATGGTTGTGCCCGTCGACGGGTCTTTGCCGCGCCGTCGGAGGCGTTGCCCGGGCCGGTTCACGTTTCACCGTCCGGAGCCGGTGCCGCATGACCGTTCAGGAGTGCGCGGGCCTTCGCGGCGTGCTGGGGGCGGTTGGCGTGGTCCATGCCGCCGGCCACGAAGGAGTACAGCACCTGTTTCTGTGACAGGTGCGGGAAGCTGGCGAGGAAGTCGCGCACTACCTCCAGCACTTCGTGGTCGAGTGTCCGCTCGTGAGCGGGCCGGTACTGTGCGAAGACAGCTGAGAGCTTCTCGGCCTCGCTGTGCGGAGGTTTGCTCCAGTCGGCGCGGTCCTGGTCGGCCCACCGTGCGAGGACGGCCGCCGGGTCGGCCAGCTCAGCCGCCAGCGCTTGTGTGCTCTGGCGGCGCAGGATGTCAGCCACGGCCTGGGCCCGCTGGGCCTCAAGCAGTGCTCCGACGGCGCTCTGGTCGGCGGCGGACAGACACAGGTCGAGGGTCGCGGTGAATTCGACCGGCGGTTCGGTCGCCAGTCGGCGGCGTTGGCGCAGGTGCTGCTCCAAGGCGTCCTGGGCTGCCCCGGGGTCGGTGGGGTCACACGTGCGGGAGAGGTCGGCGGCCGCCTTTCGCAGGAGGGTGCGGACCGCGACGATGATTGCTTCGCTGGTGTCCGGGTAGGGCGGGCCGGTGATCACGGTCGCGGTGATCCGGGTAGTGAAGCCGATACCCGGACAGGAGCTCGGCAGCCTCGCCTCGATCCGCCGCAGTTCGCGGCGGATTCTTCGGCGTGCCCGGTGCCCTGTCCACCAGGACGAGGGCACGGCTCAGGCCTCCGTGTGCGGGTGGCCGCCGTCGAGGGCTGCCGCCAGGGCCGGGGGGAGCCTGATCTCCTTGCGCAGGCTGATGACCGCCTCGTCGTTGGGCACTCCCGGCTCGCCGAAGATGAGGGCAGCGACCGGGGTGGAGTACAGGTGCTGCACGACGACGTCCTGCAGCACCTCGACGACGATGTCCGGCGGGACCAGCCCGGCGCCTTTGGCCTGGGCCCAGGCGGTGAGCAGGTGCTTGCTCTCGGCAACCACCCGGTCGTCGGCCAAGGCGGCGCTCCAGCCACGGACCAGGGCCTCCTTCACGCCGGTATCGTTCTGGGCCGAGGTCAGCAAGGCCTGCAGGACGCGGGTATCGGTGGTGGGGTCCAGGAGGGCGAGGAAGGCCCGGTGGCCGGCGAGGTGCTTGCGTTCGGTGGCCCACTTGAGGACTGTGGCCCACACCCGGGGCAGGTGCCCTTCTCGCGTGGCGATGTCCCGCAGCGCCTCCTGCGCTGTGGCCACGGCCTCGTCCTTCTCGGGCCGGTCCAGAACGTGCCGAAGCCGCACGAGTGCCTGGCGCGGGTACTGGTCCGCGAAGGCGCCCTGGCAGACCTTGGCGATGGTGGTGGCCACGGCTGGTGAGGGTTCCTGCGCCCAGGCGAGCAGGCGCGCTCGCACGGTCGCGCCGAGCGGGTCGGATTCGGCGGCGATGCCGAGGATGCGTGCGATCAGGTCGCGGTGTTCGGTGCTGTCGGGTCCGGAGTCGATCCAGGTGTGGAACCGGTCGATGACACGGATGTCGTTCTCCGCGGTGGCCAGGGCTACGAGCAGGTCGCTGATGGCGGCGATCCGGTCGGCGCCGGGCTGCTTGGGCTGGATCATGGCATCGAGCCACTCCAGCAGGTGGGGATGGATGTCGGCGCGTTGCTGCCACAGGTGCAGGACGACGGAGAGGGTGTATCCGGGCCGATAGTCGAAGGAGACGGTCCGCCCGCGGACCTGGGCCCCGACGCTTTCCAGTCGCGCCCTCAGGTCAGGGCCAGTCAGAATGGTCCGCACGTCAGTCTTCCGGTTGTCCTTCAGGAGGGCGCGGGCCGCGTCCTGGACCGAGAGGGCGTCGTGCCCGTCGAGGAAGACGCCGGCGATGAGCAGGGCTCGGTCGTCCGGGTTGTCATCGGTCGTCTCGAAGACTTTCTGGACCTGGTGGCGCCACTGCAGGAAGGTGTCGATGGCCGTGCGCACGCCTGCGGGCGAGTCGTCGGCCGTAGCCAGCAGGCGTGCCAGGCGGGCGGCGTCGGCCGGAGAGCTGCCAGCGGTCAGCAGGTGGGTTGCCTCGCCCGCCGGCGAGCTGTTGAGCAGGTGCAGGCGCTCCGCCTTGCGATGCAGGAGCTCCAAGTGCTTCCTGGCCACAGTGAGGGCGGGCGGGCGGGTGATGGCGTGGGTGACAACCGCTGCCAGTCCTGGGGAGGACTCGGGCCATGTGTGCTCAGCGGTGACGACGACCAGGAACGACCCCACGTCGCGCAACGCCTGCGCATGGGCGAGCAACTGCCCGGCCACTGTCTGGCGGTTCCTCCACCCGCTCATCTCGGCGGCGACGTCCAGCAAGTAGACGGTGCCGGGCTGGGCTGGCAGAAGGGTGGCGTCCGGGGAGTCCGGGTCTTCCCAGTCGGGGCTGACCTCCTGTATGGCCAGCGGCTCTTCGCCGTCGACGCGGACCTTCTGGGCCACCTCCCACAGGGCACGCAGACCGACGGAGCGCTTCCCGAGACCGGCTGTGCCGTCGATGACCGCGAGCGCGGGCCCTTCGCCGGTGAGCCGGGTGACGAGCTCGGCCACGACGGGCTGGCCGGAACCCGTCAGTGCACCGTCGACCCATGCCAGGCGCACAGCGTCGAGATCGGCAGCCGGGACGTCGGCCGCGGGCAGGAGTGGCTTGGCCGTCATGGTGACCGAGCCGCCCGCCACGATGATCTGGGAGCCGGTGTTGCCGCGAACCGACACTCGCAAGCCGGCCGCCTCGACGGGCCGGAGCGCGGTCGCCGGTCCCTGCGCCGCGCCGTCGGTGGGTGTGTGGTTGTTCACCGGCCCGACTCCGGGGACCGGTAGTGGATGCCGCCGCCGGCGTTGATGGCGCCAGAGGCGATCACGACCTGGCTGTTGGTGTTGTGGTGCACGCTCGTGCGGGCTTGCGGACCGCCCTCGGCGGCTGCCACTTGGTCGATCAGCTCCTGGAGGGCCTCGGCCGCGTCCGGGCGCTTGAACAGACGGGCAGCGAGCTGGATCGTCAGCTGCCCCCGCAGCCGCCCCTCCAGGCCCTCCTGGCCCTGGCCCACCAGCAGTTGGCGACGCACCTCGTCGATGAGCCGCAGCTCCTGCTCGACGACCTCATCAGCACCCTCTGCCTCCCCACTGCCTCTGCCGAAGAACCGGGCCACCGCGTCGCGGGCAGTGCCCCAGGTGCTCTTGGCCATCTCCACCACAAGCGCGGCCGCGCCCGCATCAGCGACGTGCATGATGTCCATCAAATCCCCCCAAGCTAAATTCTCGCCCCACAGGAAAATGCAGTCACTCCCGTGGCTCGTGCGCTGATCAAGGCTGGACCTTGACCCTAGAGTTCCGCAATCGAACTGACCTTCCAGCGTGCATAGTGGACAATCGCCTCACCGTCCTCACGCAGCGGCGACGGGCAAGGCAAGCGCACCCCAGGTGCCATGGAAGAGAAGTGGGGTCGCTGGTCAGCGGTGCCAGGGGAGCGTGCGATGCAGACATTCCCTCTGCTGTGAAGTCAGCTCGCGATTGTCCGAAAATCCCTGTGATAGCTGACCTGCCCATTCCCATAATCCCGGGGCGCCACACGGAGAGCTGCGAGGAACAGTGGAGGGAAGAGAGACTGAGAGTCACTTATTAGAATCGGTGCTCGAACGGCGCCTCGCCCTGGCTGGGCGTTGCGCACTGCGACGGCTGCGGGGATCGGTTCTACCGGCAGGTGAACGTCGCCAAGAACGGCAAGGTCTGGGAGTACTACCGGTGCGCGAAGACCGCTGGCAAACCGGCCTGCAAGGGCCAGTCCGTCAAGGGCGAGCGCGTCACCGCCGCGATCACCGCCCTGGTGGAGAATGGTGTCCCGCCGAGTGGTGTAGCAGGGATCTTGACGTGACCCCTGGCCATAAAGGAGCCATCGAGCAACTCTCCGAGTAGGCATGCTCGTTGGGTGAGAGGTGCGCGATGGCCTTGTCCCAGTCTGACCTACTCCGCCTTATGGAGCCACTGCGTACGGCAGACGGAATCGAATTGATCAGGACCCCGGCCGCTCCTGCAGGAGCTGATCGAGGCCGAGGCGACCGCCGGATCGGTGCCGAGCCGGGCGAGCACACCGAAGCCCGCACCACCTGGCGCAACGGCCACCGCGACAAGCCCCTGACCACGCAGGCCGGCGACCTGGAGCTGGCCATCCCCAGGTCCGCACCGGCAGCTTCTTCCCCGGTCTGCTGGAGCGGCGCCGCCGCATCGACCAGGCCCTGGATGCCTACGTGCTGGGCGTGTCCAACCGAACGGTCGACGACCTGGTCAAAGCCTTTGGCGCGGACGCTGGCATCTCCAAGAGCGAGGTCTCCCGCATCTGCGCGGACCTGGACGAACAGCTCACCGCATTCCGGGACCGGCCCCTGGACCACACCCGCTTCCCTACGTCTACCTGGACGCGACCTACTGCAAGGCGCGGGTGGACCACCAGATCGTCTCCCGGGCCGTGGTCGTGGCCACCGGCATCACCAAAGACCGCGGCCGGGAAGTGCTCGGGCTGATGGTCGGCGACAGCGAGACCGAGCTATTTTGGGCCGAGTTCCTGCGCTCGCTGCGCGAACGCGGCCTGACAGGGGTCCGCCTGGTCATCGGCGACCATCACCTGGGCCTGGTCAAGGCGATCCGCAAGGTCATGCTCGGGCCGCCTACCAGCGATGCAGTGTCCACTTCCTGCGCAACACCTTGGCAGTCGTCCCCAAGGACGCCGGCGAGATGGTCGCTGCGACCATCCGCACGATCTTCGCCCAGCCCGCCGAAGCCGCGGTCCGCGCCCAACAGGACAACGTCGCCGACATGCTCGGCAAGCAGGTCCCCAAGGTCGGCCTGATGCTGCTGGAGGCGAAGGACGCCCCGACCGCCGTCGCGGCCTTCCCGGAACGACATAGGAAGAAGATCCAGTCCACCAACCCACTTGAACGGATCAACCGCGAGATCAAACGCCGCACCGACGTCGTCCAGGTCTTCCCCAACGACGACGCGCTCCTGCGACTGGTCACCGCCGTGCTCTTCGAGATACACGACGAGTGGATCGCCTTTCCGCGCCGCTACCTGCCCGAGGCCAGCATGGAGAAGATCTATCCCAACGAGCCCGGCCGCAACGAACTCCCACCTACTTCATGACCGTTGGTCCACGACCGCTACACCACTTCATGGGACACGACCCGCGTCGAATGCGACGCCCGTGACCGAGGCGACGGCCCGATCGCGGCGTGGCCTCCACGCCGGAGGCCTTCTCGTGGTGGATTCTCGATTTGACGCACGCGTAGTTGTGGCGCTGGCTTCCAGTCGGATCACCCAGGGGCCGTCGAAATCGCACTCCAACGTACGTAACCGGAGGAGAGCCAGCCGGGCTGAACCGGCCAGGAGCCACTGCGCGTCCCGAGCTCCTCACCGCGATGCAGACTGCTGGAGGCACTTAGCATCTGGGTCCGACAATCAGGGCGCAGGGGGCCACTCTTTCAGTCGCTCTCATGCCGGTGGTTCAAGCCGTCCTCCGGCCTCGGAACGCTCGTGGCGCTCGGCTCGACGCGCGGACGGCACATGTCCTAGTGCTGCTCCGCGCAAGTTCGTGGAGGGGTCAGGTCGCCGGGCTGTCGAGGTAGAGGCCGCAGGCGCAGTCCAGGCATTCTTCGGGGGCGCC